>NZ_JBXVPZ010000018.1:0-52601 GCF_057961495.1 Streptomyces sp. P5F9
CCCCGACCCCGCTCCTCCCACGTCCTTTCACGTATGGAGAACGTCGTGCGCCTCACCCCAACCCTCAAGGCCGTCGCCGCCGTGGCCACGCTCGTGCTGGCCGCCACCGCCTGCGGCTCCTCCGACTCGACGGGCAGCTCGTCCGGCGGCCTCAACCCCCCTGATCTGAAAGCCCAGTCGAAGCTCGGCAAGAGCGAGGGCGAGGTCAACCTCATCGCCTGGGCCGGCTATGTCGAGGACGGCTCCAACGACCCCAAGGTGAACTGGGTCAGCGACTTCGAGAAGCAGACGGGCTGCAAGGTCAACTCCAAGGTCGCCGCCAGCTCCGACGAGATGGTCAAGCTGATGAAGACCGGCGAGTACGACGCCGTCTCCGCCTCCGGCGACGCCTCCCTGCGCCTCATAGCCTCCGGCGACGCGGCCCCCGTGAACACCGGCCTGGTCCCCAACTACAAGGACATCTTCCCGGACTTGAAGCTCCAGGCCTGGAACTCGGTCAAGGGCAAGGCCTACGGCATCCCGCACGGCCGCGGCGCCAACCTGCTGATGTACAACACCCAGAAGGTCACGCCCGCCCCGACCTCCTGGGCCGCGGTCTTCGACGACGCCTCCCAGTACAAGGGCCATGTGACGGCGTACGACTCGCCGATCTACATCGCCGACGCGGCCCTCTATCTCAAGGCCACCAAACCCGAGTTGAAGATCAAGGACCCCTACGCGCTCGACCAGAAGCAGTTCGACGCGGCCGTCGCCCTGCTGAAGAAGCAGAACGCGGACATCGGCGAGTACTGGAGCGACTACCTCAAGGAGATCTCCGCCTTCAAGAGTGGCGACTCCGTGGTCGGCACCACCTGGCAGGTCATCGCCAACCTCACCGCCGACGAGGGCACCAAGATCAAGGCCTTCGTGCCCAAGGAGGGCTCGACCGGCTGGTCCGACACCTGGATGATCTCCGCCAAGGCCAAGCACCCCAACTGCGCCTACCAGTGGCTCAATTGGATCGTCTCCCCGAAGGTCAACGCCCAGGTCGCCGAGTACTTCGGCGAGGCCCCCGCCAACGCGAAGGCCTGTGAGGAGACCAGCGACAAGAGCTTCTGCACCACCTACCACGCCGCCGACACCGCGTACTGGAAGAACATCGCCTTCTGGAACACGCCCATCGAGCAGTGCCTCGACGGCCGTACGGACGTGAAGTGCGTGCCGTACGCCAAGTGGGTACAGGCCTGGACCGAGATCAAGGGCTGAGACATGTCCTTGCTGAACCGGACCGCGGGGGCGCTGTACCGGCGCCCCCGGCTACGGCTCTCCCTGCTCCTCACCGCACCGCTGCTGTGGCTCGCCGTGCTCTATCTCGGCTCCCTCAGCGTGCTGTTCGTCTCCGCGTTCTGGACGACCGACTCCTTCACCTCCGAGGTGGTGAAGGTCTGGTCGACCGACAACTTCCACGAGCTGTTCACGGTGCCCGTGTACCGGCAGGTCATCCTGCGCAGCATCGGCGTCGCGCTCGCCGTCACGGTCCTGTGCGCCGTGATCGCGTTCCCGCTCGCCTTCTACACGGCCCGCGTCGCGAAGCCGCGGTGGCGCCCGCTGCTGGTGGTCGCCATCCTCACCCCGCTGTGGGCCAGTTACCTGGTCAAGGTGTACGCGTGGCGGCTCATCCTGTCCCAAGGCGGCCTGGCCGACTGGGCGTTGAAGCCGTTCGGCCTCAGCGGACCCGGGTTCGGACTCCCCGCGACCGTCCTCACCCTGACGTACCTCTGGCTGCCGTACATGGTCCTGCCGATCCACACCGCGCTGGAGCAGCTGCCCGCCAACCTCCTTGACGCGTCAGCCGACTTGGGCGCGCGGGCCGGGCGGACCTTCCGGTCGGTCGTCCTGCCGATGGTGCTGCCGTCCGTCGCCGCCGGCTCGGTCTTCACCTTCTCGCTCAGCCTCGGCGACTACATCACCGTGCAGATCGTCGGCGGCAAGACCCAGCTCATCGGCAACCTCGTCTACTCCAACATCGAGCTCAACCTGCCCATGGCTGCCGCCCTCGGCACCGTCCCCGTCGTCGTCATCGTGGTGTACCTGCTCGCGATGCGCCGCACGGGCGCACTCAGCAGCCTGTAGATGATTCTCGACCGCCTCCGAAGGGGGTGACATGTCATGCAGCTCTCCCGTTCCGCGCGTATCGCCCTGCGCGTGGCCGCCGGGTTCGGCTTCGCGGTGATCTACGTCCCGCTCCTGCTCGTCCTGGTCAACTCCCTCAACCCGGACCGCAGCGCGAGCTGGCCGCCGTCCACCCTGACCGTGCACTGGTGGTCGGTCGCCTGGCAGAACTCCGGTGCCCGCGCGGCCCTCTGGGTCTCCGTGAAGGCCGGCCTCGGCGCCACGGCCATCGCCCTCGTGCTCGGTACCCTGATCGCCTTCGCGGTCGCCCGGTACCGCTTCTTCGGCCGCGACGCCATCTCCTTCGTGGTCGTCCTGCCGATCGCGCTGCCCGGCATCGTCACGGGCATCGCCCTCAACTCGGCGTTCAGTACGGTACTTGAGCCGCTCGGGGTGGGCCTCGGGCTGTTCACGGTGATCGTCGGGCACGCCACCTTCTGCATCGTCGTCGTCTTCAACAACGTCGTCGCCCGGCTCCGGCGCACCTCCGGGTCGTACGAGGAAGCCGCGATGGACCTGGGCGCCGACACCTTCCGCGCCTTCGTCGACGTCACCTTCCCGCTGGTGCGCTCGGCGCTCCTCGCGGGCGGACTGCTCGCGTTCGCGCTGTCCTTCGACGAGATCGTGGTGACCACGTTCACCGCCGGGCCCGGCATCGAGACCCTCCCGATCTGGATCTTCAACAACATGACCCGGCCCCAACAGGCCCCGATCGTCAACGTGGTGGCCGCGGTGCTCGTCCTGCTCTCCGTGCTCCCGATCTACGTCGCCCAGCGACTGTCCGCCGACACGGCCACCGCAAGCCGCGTCTGACGACCGGTCACCCCGCCGGCCGGGGTGACCAGTCGGCGCACTCAGCCCGCGAACTCCCGCATCCACGCCTCGACTTCATCGGCCGAACGCGGCAACCCCGCCGACAGGTTCTCGTAGCCGTCCGCCGTCACCAGCAGATCGTCCTCGATCCGGACGCCGATGCCCCGCCACTCCTCCGGCACCGTCAGATCGTCGGGCTGGAAGTACAGGCCCGGCTCGACGGTGAGCACCATGCCGTGTTCCAGGATCCCGTCCACGTACTCCTCGCTCCGCGCCTGGGCGCAGTCGTGGACATCGAGCCCGAGCATGTGCCCGGTGCCCGCCATCGTGAACCGCCGCTGGAGCGACAGCTCGTACGCCCGCTCGGCCGGCCCCTCGATGAAGCCCCACTCCACCAGCCGCTCGGCCAGCGACCGTTGGGCCGCCTCGTGGAAGTCCCGGTAGTGCGCGCCCGGCTTCACCGCCGCCATGCCGGCCTCCTGGGCCTCGAACACCGCGTCGTAGACCGTGCGTTGGACCGGGGAGAACGTGCCGTTGATCGGGAGGGTGCGGGTGACGTCCGCGGTGTAGAGGCTGTGTGTCTCGACTCCCGCGTCCAGCAGGAGGAGTTCGCCGGGGCGGACCGGGCCGTCGTTGTCGGTCCAGTGCATGATCGTGGCATGCTCACCGGCGGCGCAGATCGAGCCGTAGCCGACATGGTTCCCTTCGACACGCGCCCGGCGGAAGAACGTGCCCTCGATCCAGCGCTCCGAGGTGGCGACCGCCTGTGACAACTCCCGTACGACATCGGTGAATCCGCGCACCGTGGAGTCGACGGCCCGGCGCATCTCGCCGATCTCCCACGCGTCCTTGATCAGCCGCAGCCCTGAGACGGCCGACTCGAACTCGTCGTCGCGTTCCTCGTCGGTGTCGAGTGCGGCGTCCAGGACCGGGTCGACGCCGCGGACGATGCGGGTGGGCGTCCCGGACGTCTTCGCCAGGTCCTCGGCGATCGTGCGGATGTCACGGCAGGGCAGCCCGAGGACCAGTGCCGACTCGGCGAGCGAGCGGCGGCGGCCCATCCACAGCTCGGCGGTGTAGCCGGTCCAGAACTCGTCGGTGTCCCGGCTGTCGCGAGGGAGCTGGTAGCAGTGCGCGTCGTGCCCGCCGTCGGGGCGGGGCTCCAGGACCAGGGCGCCGTCGCGTGCCTGGTCGCCGGTGAGATGCACATACCCGGAGTACGGGCGGAACGGGTGGTGGCTGTCGTTCGAGCGGATCAGGAGGTTCCCGGACGGTACGACGAGGCGCTCGCCCGGGAAGAGCGCGGACAGCGCGGCCCGGCGGCGCGCCGCGTGCGGCGCCTGCTCGGTCGGCTCCAGATCCGTGCGCTCGGTGTCGGCCCAGCCGGTCCGCATCAGGGCGGACAGCTCGTCGGGGATTCCTCGGTACAGACCGTTCTTTCGGCCCTTGGCCACGTCGGGCACCTCTTCCGTGTGTGGTGACATGCGGGTGGGGAGATCCGCGTGGGGACATACCCAGTTAGAGAGTCATGTGACATAGTACTGCTGTGAGCAAGCGACTGACCTGCGATGTCGTGGTCGTCGGAGCCGGAATGGTGGGCGCGGCCTGCGCCCTCTACGCGGCCCGGGCGGGCCTCGACGTCGTCATCGTGGACCGCGGCCCGGTCTCCGGCGGCACGACCGGGGCCGGCGAGGGCAACCTGCTCGTCTCCGACAAGGAGCCAGGCCCGGAACTCGACCTCGCCCTTCTCTCCGGCCGGCTGTGGGCGCAACTCGCCGAAGAAGTGGGGGAGTTCGTCGAGTACGAGGCGAAGGGCGGCCTCGTCGTGGCCTCCACGCCCGACGGGCTCGCCGCGCTGGAAGGCTTCGCCGAGCGGCAGCGCACCGCGGGAGTCGTCGTTGAACCGGTCCAAGGCGACGCCCTGTACGCCCTCGAACCCCACCTCGCCCCCGGCCTCCCGGGCGGCGTGTACTACCCCCAGGACTGCCAGGTGATGCCCGCCCTGGCCGCCGCCCACCTCGTCCGGGCCTCGGGCGCCCGCCTGCTCACCGGCCGCACGGTGACGGACGTACTCCTCAAGACGGACGGCACGGTCGACGGCGTCCGCACGGACCGGGGCGACATCCTTGCCCCGACCGTGATCAATGCCGCGGGAACCTGGGGCGGCGAACTCGCGGCCCTCGCCGGAGTCACCCTCCCCGTCCTCCCGCGCCGCGGCTTCGTCCTCGTCACCGAACCGCTGCCACGCCTGGTCCGCCACAAGGTGTACGCCGCCGACTACGTGGCCGACGTGGCCAGCGACTCGGCCGCCCTGCAGACCTCACCGGTCGTGGAGGGCACCGCCGCTGGACCGGTCCTGATCGGCGCGAGCCGTGAACGCGTCGGTTTCGACCGGGAGTTCTCGCTGCCGGTCGTACGGGCGCTGGCGGCGGGCGCGACGAGACTGTTCCCATTCCTGTCCGACGTCCACGCGATGCGCTCCTACCTCGGCTTTCGCCCGTACATGCCGGACCACCTCCCCGCCATCGGCCCCGACCCCCGGGTCCCCGGCCTCGTCCACGCCTGCGGACACGAGGGCGCGGGCATCGGACTCGCCACCGGCACAGGGCACTTGATCGCGCAGTCGCTGGGCAGCAAGACCCCGGACCTTGACTTGGCATCCTTCCGGCCCGACCGCTTCCCCGACTTCCCCGAGAAGGAGGGTGCGTGAACTCCCCACTGGACCTCGCCGACGCCCACCCGGGCCCGGCCTTCACGGTCACCCTCGACGGCCGCGAGATCGAGGCCCTCCCCGGCCAGACCGTCGCCGCCGCACTCTGGACGGCGGGCGTGACGTCCTGGCGCACCACCCGGGGCGAGGGCCGCCCACGCGGCGTCTTCTGCGGGATCGGCGTCTGCTACGACTGCCTCGTCACCGTCAACTCCCGCCCGAACCAACGGGCTTGCCTGGTGTCCCTGCACCCGGGCGACGCCATCCGTACGCAGGAGGGGACGGGCCACGATGACTGACGACCGACCGCACCTCGCCGTGATCGGCGCGGGCCCGGCGGGACTCGCCGCCACCGTCGCCGCCGCGGCTTACGGCGTCCGTGTCACCCTGATCGACTCGGCGGCGCGGGCGGGCGGCCAGTTCTACCGACAGCCCGCCGCCGAACTGAACGCCGGACGCCCGCAGGCCCTGCACCACCAGTGGCGGACGTGGGAGCGACTGGGGGATGCCCTCGCGCAACACGTAGAGGCAGGCCGCGCAACACACTTGACGGGCCATCATGTGTGGCTCGTGGAGCGGAGGTTGAAGCAACAAGCCGGAGATGCCGGCCGATACGCCTTCACCGTGCACGCCCTCCTCGGCCCCGCTCAGGAGACCCCGGGCGAGGTACGCGCCGACGCCGTCCTCCTCGCCACCGGCGGCTACGAGAAGGTCCTCCCGTTCCCCGGTTGGACCGTTCCCGGAGTCCTCACCGCGGGCGGCGCCCAGGCCATGCTCAAGGGCACACTCGCCGTCTCCGGACGCACCGCCGTGGTCGCCGGTACCGGCCCGCTCCTCCTCCCCGTGGCAACCGGCCTCGCGGCGGCCGGTGTCGAGGTGGCCGCGCTCGTCGAGTCCGCCGACCCCAAGGCGTTCGTGCGGCGGACCCGCGCGCTCGCCGCACAGCCCGGCAAGGTCGCCGAGGGTGCCCAGTACGCGGCTCAACTCCTGCGCCACGACGTCCAGTTGCTCACCCGGCACACCGTCGTGGAGGCCCACGGTGACGAGCGGCTGGAGGCGGTGACCGTCGCCGCACTCGACACCGACGGGCGCGTCCGGCCCGGCACCGAACGCCGTATCGCCTGCGACACCCTCGCGGTCGGTCACGGCATGCTTCCGCACACCGATCTCGCCGAGACCCTTGGCTGTCGGCTCGACGGGACCGACGTCCACGTCGACGACGAACAGCGCACCGACGTCCCCGGCGTCTGGGCGGCCGGCGAGACCACCGGCATCGGCGGCGCGGCCCTCTCCCTCGCCGAGGGTCACATCGCGGGACGCTCCGCCGCAGCACGCCTGAACGGCGCCGAACCCGACCCGCGCACCTGGGCGCCGGCCGCCAAGTCCCGTAGGAAACTGCGGGAGTTCTTCGCCGCCCTCGACACCGTGTACGCACCGCCAGCCCGTTGGACCGATCTCGTCACCGACGACACCGTGGTCTGCCGTTGCGAGGAGGTCACCGGGGGAACGATCCGCGAGGCCGTGGACGGGCTCGGCGCCGGTGACGTACGCACCGTGAAGCTGCTGACGCGGGCCGGGATGGGCTGGTGCCAGGGGCGGATGTGCGGGCCCGCTGTCGCGGGGCTGGCCGGGTGCGAACTCACCCCGTCCCGGCGGCCGTTCGCGCGGCCCGTACCGCTCGGGGTGCTGGCCCGTGCCGGAGAGCCCGAAGCCGGGCCGGACTGACCGTACGCCCCGTTCATCAGTGAAATGTCACGCGCCCATGAGACACGCGCTATTGAGATAGGACTCCATATGACCACCACCCCGAACCGCCCCTGGCGCGGCGTCCTCGTCGCCACCGCGCTCCCGCTGACCGACGAACTCGCCGTCGACTACGACAAGTTCGCCGAACACTGCGCCTGGCTCGTCGAGAACGGCTGCGACGGTGTCGTGCCGAACGGCTCGCTCGGCGAGTACCAGGTGCTCACGCCCGAGGAGCGCGCCAAGGTCGTCGAGACGGCCGTCGCCGCGATCGGCGGCGCGCGCGTGATGCCCGGTGTCGCCGCCTACGGCTCTGCCGAGTCCCGCCGCTGGGCCGAGCAGGCCCGTGACGCCGGCTGCGCCTCCGTGATGCTGCTGCCGCCCAACGCGTACCGCGCCGACGAGCGTTCGGTCCTCGCGCACTACGCGGAGGTCGCGAAGGCGGGCGTGCCGATCGTGGCGTACAACAACCCCATCGACACCAAGGTCGACCTGGTGCCGGAGCTGCTCGCGAAGCTGCACGGCGAGGGGTACATCCACGCCGTCAAGGAGTTCTCCGGCGATGTCCGCCGCGCGTACCAGCTTGCCGAACTCGCCCCGGAACTCGACCTGTTGATCGGCGCCGACGACGTCCTGCTGGAGCTCGCGCTCGCGGGTGCGAAGGGCTGGGTGGCCGGCTACCCGAACGCGCTGCCCGCCGCGAGCGTCGAGCTGTACCACGCGGCCTTCGACGGCGACCTGGCCACGGCGAAGAAGCTGTACGAGCAGCTGCACCCGCTGCTGCGCTGGGACTCCAAGGTCGAGTTCGTGCAGGCCATCAAGCTGTCCATGGACATCGTCGGCCGGCACGGCGGCCCGGTCCGTCCGCCGCGCGTCCCGCTGCTGCCCGAGCAGGAGGCCGCGGTGCGCGCCGCCACCGAGAAGGCGGTCGCGGCCGGGCTCGCATAGACAACGGCACAATGGTTCACCGGCATTCATCAGGAGCGTCATGCGCAGTAAACTCGTCCTGCACGCCGTCGACTCGCACACCGAGGGCATGCCCACCCGCGTGATCACCGGCGGCATCGGCACGATCCCCGGCGCGACCATGAACGAGCGGCGGCTGTACTTCCGCGAACACCGCGACCAGATCCGGCAGTTCCTGATGAACGAGCCGCGCGGCCACTCCGCGATGAGCGGTGCGATCCTCCAGCCGCCCACCCGCCCCGACTGCGACTGGGGTGTCGTCTACATCGAGGTCTCCGGCTATCTGCCGATGTGCGGGCACGGCACGATCGGCGTGGCCACCGTGCTCGTCGAGACGGGCATGGTCGAGGTCGTCGAGCCGGTCACCACGATCCGGCTCGACACCCCGGCCGGACTCGTCGTCGCCGAAGTCGCCGTGGAGAACGGTGCCGCGAAGAACGTCACCCTCAAGAACGTTCCGTCGTTCTCCGTCGGCCTGGACCGCAAGATCACACTCGCCGACGGGCGGACGGTGACATACGACATGGCGTACGGCGGCAATTTCTACGCCATCCTTCCGCTGGACCAGTTCGAGCTGCCCTTCGACCGGTCCCGCAAGGACGACATCATCAAGGCGGGCCTGTCCCTCATGGAGGCGATCAACGACCGGGACGAGCCCGTCCACCCCGAGGACGACTCCATTCGCGGCTGCCATCACGTCCACCTGTACGCGCCCGGCGCCACCGCGCGGCACTCCCGGCACGCGATGGCGATCCACCCGGGCTGGTTCGACCGCTCACCCTGCGGCACGGGCACCAGTGCCCGCATGGCGCAGCTCCACGCGCGCGGTGAACTCCCGCTGCACACCGAGTTCGTGAACGAGTCCTTCATCGGCACCCAGTTCACGGGACGGCTCCTCGACACCACCGAGGTCGCCGGTCTCCCCGCCGTCCTGCCCAGCTTCACCGGCCGGGCCTGGATCACCGGCACCGCCCAGTACCTGCTCGATCCCGCCGATCCGTTCCCGGGCGGATTCATCCTCTAGATCCGGGATAATGGCCGGTCACGCGTGACATTGCACCGTGTGTGACCTTGCACCACTAGGAGACTTCCGATGGCCGTCCAACGAGTCGGCGCCCCGCCGGCCACCGCTCCGGATCTGCCCACGCTGGGCGGCAAGAAGAGCAGCTATCGCGAGCGGGTCGTCGATGCCTTGCGGGCCGCGATGATCGCGGGGGAGCTGCGGCCGGGCGAAGTGTACTCCGCGCCGACGCTCGCCGCCCGCTTCGGTGTCTCGGCGACCCCGGTGCGCGAGGCCATGCTGGACCTGGCCAAGGAGGGGCTGGTCGACACCGTCCCGAACAAGGGGTTCCGGGTCACCGCCGTCTCCGAGAAGCAGCTCGACGAGTACACCCACATCCGCGCCCTGATCGAGATCCCCACGGTGGTGGGACTCGCCGGGACCGCAGACCCCGTCTCGCTGGAGGCGCTGCGCCCGGCCGCCCGGGAGATCGTCCACGCGGCCGTGGCCGGTGACCTCATCGCGTACGTCGAGGCCGACACCCGCTTCCACCTCGGGTTGCTCGCGCTCGCGGGCAACGCCCACCTCGTCGAGGTCGTCGGTGATCTGCGGGGGCGTTCCCGCCTCTACGGCCTGACCGCCCTCGTCCAGGCGGGACGCCTGCTGTCCTCCGCGCAGGAGCATCTGGAGCTTCTGGACGCGCTGTTGGACCGTGACAAGGATGCCGTGCGTGAGATCATGACCCGGCACCTGGGGCACGTCCGGGGTCTGTGGGCCGCCCACGACTGACCGGCACCGAGAGCCGTTGGCGGGCGCCAAGAGCCGCTGACCGGCTCGGGGAGTCGCCTGTCGCCGGATCTGGCTCAGCCATAACGCAAACCACTTGCGTATCTTGCGCTATTCTTGCGCACATGACGCGACGACTTGCTGAGGTGGCGAAGAAGGTCGGGGTCAGCGAGGCCACGGTCAGCCGGGTGCTCAACGGCAAACCCGGAGTCTCCGAGCCCACCCGGCAGGCGGTGCTCTCCGCCCTGGACGTTCTCGGCTACGAGCGGCCGACGCAGTTGCGCGGGGAGCGCGCGCGGCTCGTGGGTCTGGTGCTGCCCGAGCTGCAGAACCCCATCTTCCCCGCCTTCGCCGAGGTGATCGGCGGCGCGCTCGCCCAACTCGGCCTGACCCCGGTGCTGTGCACCCAGACCAAGGGCGGTGTCTCCGAGGCCGACTATGTGACGCTGCTGCTGCAACAGCAGGTCTCCGGCGTGGTGTTCGCCGGCGGGCTCTACGCGCAGGCGGACGCGCCGCACGATCACTACCGGCTGCTCGCCGAGCGCAACATCCCGGTCGTCCTGGTCAACGCGGCCATCGACCACCTCGGCTTCCCCGCGGTGTCCTGCGACGACGCGGTCGCCGTCGAGCAGGCCTGGCGCCACCTCGCCTCCCTCGGCCACGAACGCATCGGGCTCGTGCTCGGGCCGGCCGACCACATGCCGTCCGCAAGGAAGTTGGCCGCCGCGCGGGCCCTCGCGAACGACCTGCCCGACGAGTTCGTCGCCCGCGCCATCTTCTCCATCGAGGGCGGTCACGCGGCGGCCTCCCGGCTGATCGACCGGGGCGTCACCGGCATCATCTGCGCCAGCGACCCCCTCGCCCTGGGCGCGGTAAGGGCCGCACGCCGCAAGGGACTTGATGTCCCGTCAGAGATTTCTGTCGTCGGTTACGACGACTCCGCCCTCATGAACTGCACCGGGCCCCCGCTGACCACCGTCCGCCAGCCCATCGAGGCCATGGGCCGGGCCGCCGTGGAGCTGCTGAACTCACAGGTCGGCGGAACCGCCGTACCGGCCGAAGAGCTGCTCTTCGAACCGGAACTGGTAGTGCGTGGTTCCACCGCGCAAGCCCCGCGCGGCTGAGCGTCAGCGCACTGTCGAATAATTACAGATTCTGCGCGACATCTTGCGGACAGGTGTCGGCGGTGCTTGAGTGTGCGGCGCCCACCGCTCCTGCCCAGAGGGGTCCACCGATGAGAAGCACCGGGTTCCGCCGCACCTTCGCCGCGATCGGCGTCTGTTCTCTCGCGCTCACTGCCTCCGCCTGCGGGTCCGGCGACGACTCGGCGAGCGGCAAGACGCGCATCACGGTCAACTGCGAACCGCCCAAGAGCGCCAAGGTCGACCGCAAGTTCTTCGATTCCGACGTCGCGGCCTTCGAGAAGAAGAACACCGACATCGACGTCGTCACTCACGACGCGTTCCCCTGCCAGGACCCGAAGACCTTCGACGCCAAACTCGCCGGCGGCCAGATGGAGGACGTGTTCTACACGTACTTCACCGACGCCAAGCACGTCGTCGACATCAACCAGGCCGCCGATCTCACTCCGTACATCAAGGAGTTGAAGAGTTACGACACGCTGCAGAAGCAGCTGCGTGACATCTACACCGTCGACGGCAAGATCTACGGCATCCCGCGCACCGGCTACTCGATGGGCCTGATCTACAACCGCAAGCTCTTCCAGCAGGCCGGACTCGACCCCGACAAGGCGCCGACGACCTGGGCCGAGGTCCGGGCTGACGCCAAGAAGATAGCCGCGCTCGGCAACGGCACCATCGGCTACGCCGACTACAGCGCCCAGAACCAAGGGGGTTGGCACTTCACCGCCGAGATGTACTCCCAGGGCGGCGACGTCGTCAGCGCCGACGGCAAGAAGGCGACCGTCGACACCCCGCAGGGTCACGCCGTCCTGCAGAACCTGCACGACATGCGCTGGACCGACAACTCGATGGGCAGCAAGCAGCTCCTCGTCATCAACGACGTGCAGCAGCTGATGGGTTCGGGCAAGCTCGGCATGTACCTCTCCGCGCCGGACAACATCCCGATCCTGGTCAAGGAGAAGGGCGGCAACTACGACGACCTCGCCCTCGGCCCGATGCCCGGCGGCCAGGGCACGCTCATCGGCGGCGACGGCTACATGTTCAACAAGCACGACACGCCCGCCCAGATCCGCGCCGGCCTCAAGTGGCTCGACAGCATGTTCCTCACCCCGGGCAGCGGCTTCCTCGGCGACTACGCCCGCGCCAAGAAGGCCAACGCGCCCGTCGGACTGCCCGAACCGCGGCTGTTCACCGGCGCAGCCGACGCCAAGGACCAGCAGGTCAAGAAGGCCAACTCCAATGTCCCGGTGGCGAATTACCAGGCCTTCCTCGACGGCAACCAGTCCCTCCAGATGAAGATCGAGCCGCCGGACGCCCAGCAGATCTACTCCGTTCTCGACGGAGCCGTCTCCGCCGTCCTCACCAAGAAGGACGCGAACATCGACCAACTCCTCAAGGACGCCTCCGGAAAGATCGACGGCATCCTGGCCCGGGGCTGACCCGATGACCCGGACGGCCACCCGAAGTCCCGTCGAGACGACGGCAGTTCGACAGGTCGAGGCGCCGCCCCCGGCAGGGGGCCCGAGGCGGCGCCGCCTCCTCGACCAGGCCCGCGCCTACGCCTTCCTCATCGGCGGCCTGATCTGCTTCGCCCTGTTCTCCTGGTACCCGGCGATCCGAGCGGTCGTGATCGCCTTCCAGAAGTACACGCCCGGCTCCTCGCCCGAGTGGGTCGGCACCGCCAACTTCACCCAGGTCTGGCACGACCCCGAGTTCACCGCCGCCTGGCGCAACACCCTCGTCTTCACCCTGCTGGCCCTGCTCATCGGCTTCGCGATCCCGTTCGTACTCGCCCTGGTCCTCAACGAGTTGAGGCACTGGAAGGCCTTCTTCAGGGTCGTCGTCTACCTCCCGGTGATGATCCCGCCGGTGGTCACCGCCCTGCTGTGGAAGTGGTTCTACGACCCGGGAGCCGGTCTCGCCAACGAGACGCTGCGCTTCCTGCACCTGCCCACCTCGAACTGGTCCAACGGCACCGACACCGCCCTCATCTCCCTGGTGATCGTGGCCACTTGGGCCAACCTGGGCGGCACCGTCCTGATCTACCTGGCCGCGCTCCAGTCCATCCCCGGCGAGCTGTACGAGGCCGCCGAACTGGACGGCGCGAGCCTCCTGCAACGCGTCCGGTACGTGACGGTCCCTCAGACCCGGTTCGTCATCCTGATGCTGATGCTCCTTCAGATCATCGCCACGATGCAGGTGTTCACCGAACCGTTCGTCATCACCGGCGGCGGACCGGAGAGCGCCACCGTCACCGTCCTCTACCTGATCTACAAATACGCCTTCCTCTACAACGACTTCGGCGGCGCCTGCGCGCTCAGCGTGATGCTCCTCGTGCTGCTCGGCGTCTTCTCGGCCCTCTATCTGCGGCTGACGCGCTCCGGAGAGGACGACCTGTGACCACCCGCACGCTGCTCTCCCCGGCGAGCCTCGCCCGGCCGCGCGGAAAGGCCGTCTACTGGACGGTGTTCACCGGCGTCGTCGTGCTCTTCGCCCTGGCCTTCCTCTTCCCCGTCTACTGGATGGTCACCGGCGCGATGAAGTCGCCGGACGAGATCGCGCAGACTCCGCCCACGATCGTGCCCCACCACTGGCACCTCAGCGGCTACACCGACGCCTGGGACCTGATGCAGCTCCCGGAGCACCTGTGGAACACGGTCGTCCAGGCCGCCGGCGCCTGGGCGTTCCAGCTGGTCCTCTGCACGGCCGCCGCCTACGCCCTGTCCAAACTCAGGCCCGCCTTCGGCAAGTTGATCCTCGGCGGCATCCTGGCGACGCTGATGGTCCCGGCCCAGGCACTCGTCGTACCCAAGTACCTGACCGTCGCCGACCTCCCGCTGATCCACACCAGCCTCCTCAACAGCCCGCTCGGCATCTGGCTGCCCGCCGTCGCCAACGCCTTCAACCTGTATCTCCTCAAACGGTTCTTCGACCAGCTCCCGCGCGACGTCATGGAAGCCGCCGAGATCGACGGCGCCGGGAAGCTCCGCATCCTGTGGTCCATCGTGCTGCCCATGTCCCGCCCGGTCCTCGGCGTCGTGTCGATCTTCGCGCTCGTCGCCGTCTGGCAGGACTTCCTGTGGCCGCTGATGGTCTTCTCCGACACCGACAAACAGCCGATCAGCGTGGCACTCGTCCAGCTGTCCCAGAACATCCAACTGACCGTGCTCATCGCCGCGATGGTGATCGCGAGCATCCCCATGGTCGCGATGTTCCTGGTCTTCCAGCGGCACATCATCGCCGGGATCAGCGCGGGCAGCACGAAGGGCTGACACCGCCCCCTTCGACGCCCCCGACAGAAAGGCCAGCACCGTGGGACAGCCCACCCCTGCCCAGAGCCAGGACGACTGGTGGCGCTCCGCCGTCATCTACCAGGTCTACGTCCGCAGCTTCGCGGACGGCGACGGCGACGGCACCGGCGACCTCGCGGGCGTCCGCTCCCGACTGCCGTATCTCGCCGAACTCGGCGTGGACGCCCTGTGGTTCAACCCCTGGTACCTGTCACCGATGAAGGACGGCGGCTACGACGTCGCCGACTACCGCGCCATCGACCCGGCCTTCGGCTCGCTCGCCGAGGCGGAGAAACTCATCGCCGAGGCACGGGAGTTGGGCATCCGCACGATCGTCGACATCGTGCCGAACCACGTCTCCGACCAGCACCCGTGGTTCCGCGCCGCGCTCGCCGGCGGCCCCGAGCGCGAGCTGTTCCACTTCCGTCCGGGACGCGGAGAGCACGGTGAACTCCCGCCCAACGACTGGCCGTCGCAGTTCGCCGGCTCCACCGAACCCGTGTGGACCCGCCTCCCCGACGGCGACTGGTACCTCCACCTGTTCACCCCCGAACAGCCCGACCTCAACTGGGCCCATCCGGCGGTGCGTCAGGAGCACGAGGACATCCTGCGGTTCTGGTTCGAGCGCGGTGTCGAAGGGGTCCGCATCGACTCGGCGGCGCTGCTCGCCAAGGACCCCGACCTGCCCGACTTCGTCGAGGGCCGCGACCCCAACCCCTTCGTCGACCGCGACGAACTCCACGACATCTACCGCTCCTGGCGGGCCGTCGCCGACGAGTACGGCGCCGTCTTCGTCGGCGAGGTCTGGCTCCCCGACACCGAACGCTTCGCCCGCTACCTCCGCCCCGACGAACTGCACACCGCCTTCAACTTCGCCTTCCTGTCCTGCCCCTGGGACCCGGACCGACTGCGCGCCTCGATCGACGAGACCCTCGCCGAGCACGCCCCGATCGGCGCGCCCGCCACCTGGGTGCTGTGCAACCACGACGTGACCCGCACGGTCACCCGCTACGGCCGCGCCGACACCGGCTTCGACTTCGCCACCAAGGCCTTCGGCACCCCGACCGACCTCGCGCTGGGCACCCGGCGCGCACGGGCGGCCGCCCTGCTCTCGCTGGCCCTGCCCGGGGTGGTCTACCTCTACCAGGGGGAGGAGCTGGGACTGCCCGAGGTGGAGCTGCCCGTCGACCGCATACAGGATCCGATGTACTTCCGGTCCGGCGGCACCGACCCCGGCCGCGACGGCTGCCGGGTGCCGCTGCCCTGGACCGAGGGAGCACCGTACGCGGGCTTCGGTTCGCGCGGTGAGCCGTGGCTGCCGCAGCCGGTCGGCTGGACATCGTATGCGGTCGACCGTCAGCAGCGGACCGTCGACTCCATGCTCAACCTCTACCGCGAGGCGATCCGCCTCCGGCCGGTCTTCGGCGACGGCCCCCTCACCTGGCTGCCCGCCCCCGACGGCGTCCTCGCCTTCGCCCGCGCGGAGGGCGTGACCTGCGTGGTCAACCTCGCCGACACGCCCGCCGACCTCCCCGCCCACATCCACCTCCTGCTGACCAGCGGCCCCCTGGACGACCAGGGACGCCTGCCGCGGGACACGGCCGCCTGGCTGCGCACCGCATAGCCGCCGGCCCTCGGCCGTCACCCTGCATCCGCTATCCCCGCACCCCCACCTCGAAGGGATCAGCACATGCACAGCACCACCTTCAGATCTGTCAGGCGCCTGCCAATGATCGGTGCGGCCGTCGCGCTCGCCGCCGGTACGCTCGTCGCCCTGACCCCCGCCGCCGCCCACGCCGCCTCGGGCGCCAGCCTCCCCTTCACGTCCGTCGAGGCCGAGTCGGCCACCACCACCGGCACCAAGATCGGCCCCGACTACACCCAGGGGACCCTCGCCTCCGAGGCCTCCGGACGGCAGGCCGTACGGCTCGGCTCCGGGCAACGCGTCGAGTTCACCGTGCCGCGCGCGGCCAACGCCGTGAACGTGTCGTACAACGTCCCGGACGGCCAGAGCGGCAGTCTCGACGTGTACGTCAACGGCGTCAAGATCAGCAAGACGCTCGCCGTGACGTCCAAGTACGCATACGTCGACACGAGTTGGATCGCGGGCGCGAAGACGCACCACTTCTTCGACAACTCCCGGCTCCTGCTCGGCCGGAACGTGCAGCAGGGCGACAAGGTCGCGTTCGTGTCGACCGGCACCCAAGTCACCGTCGACGTGGCCGACTTCGAGCAGGTCGCCGGAGCCGCCGCGCAGCCCGCCAGTTCGGTGTCCGTGGTCTCCAAGGGCGCCGACCCCAGCGGCGCGGGCGACTCCACCCAGGCCTTCCGGGACGCCGTCTCCGCCGCCCAAGGGGGAGTGGTGTGGATCCCGCCGGGCGACTACCGGCTCACCTCCTCTCTGAGCGGTGTGCAGAACGTGACGCTCCAGGGCGCCGGCCAGTGGTACTCGGTCGTGCACACCTCGCGCTTCATCGACCAGTCCAGCTCCTCCGGCGGCGTCCACATCAAGGACTTCGCCGTCATCGGCGAGGTCACCGAACGCGTCGACTCCAACCCCGACAACTTCGTCAACGGGTCGCTGGGACCGGGCAGTTCGGTCTCCGGGATGTGGATCCAGCACCTCAAGGTCGGCCTCTGGCTGACGGGCAACAACGACAACCTCGTCGTCGAGAACAACCGCATCCTCGACACCACCGCCGACGGCCTCAACCTCAACGGCAGCGCCCACGGCGTGATCGTCCGCAACAACTTCCTCCGCAACCAGGGCGACGACTCCCTCGCCATGTGGTCGCTCAACTCCCCGGACACCAACAGCAGTTTCGAGAACAACACCATCTCGCAGCCGAACCTCGCCAACGGCATCGCGATCTACGGCGGCACCAACATCGCGGTCAGGAACAACCTGGTCTCCGACACCAACGCCCTCGGCAGCGGCATCGCGATCTCCAACCAGAAGTTCCTCGACCCCTTCTCCCCGCTCGCCGGGACCATCACGGTCGACGGCAACACCCTCGTCCGCACCGGCGCGATCAACCCCAACTGGGGCCATCCCATGGGCGCGTTGCGCGTCGACTCCTACGACAGCGCCGTCAACGCGACCGTCAACATCACCAACACGACCATCACCAACAGCCCTTACAGCGCCTTCGAGTTCGTGTCCGGTGGCGGGCACGGCTACTCGACCGGGAACGTCACCGTGAGCGGGGCGACCGTGCAGAACACCGGCACGGTCGTCGTCCAGGCGGAGGCACAGGGCGCGGCCAGGTTCAGCAACGTGCAGGCCACCGGCGTCGGCGCGGCCGGCGTCTACAACTGCCCCTACCCGTCCGGCTCCGGGGTCTTCACCGTCACCGACGGCGGCGGCAACTCCGGGTGGAGCAGCACCTGGTCGGACTGCTCGACCTGGCCGCAGCCCGGCCAGGGCAATCCGCCCCCGGACCAGAACACCAACCTCGCCAAGGGCCGCCCGGCCACGGCGACCGGTTCGCAGGACGTCTACACGCCGGGCAAGGCGGTCGACGGCGACGCGAACTCCTACTGGGAGTCCGCCAACAACGCTTTCCCGCAGGCCTGGACGGTCGACCTCGGCTCCAACCAGGCAGTACGCAGGCTGGTGTTGAAGCGGCCGCCGTCCTCCGCGTGGGGTGCCCGCACGCAGACGCTGTCCGTGCTGGGCAGCACAGACGGCTCCACCTACTCGACCGTCGTCGGCTCCACCGGCCACCGCTTCGACCCGGCGACCGGAAACACGGTCACCGTGGCCCTGCCGAGCAACACGAACCTGCGCTACCTGCGGCTCGACGTCACCGCCAACACCGGCTGGCCCGCAGCACAGTTGAGCGAAGTGGAGGCGTATCTCACTTCGTGAGCCGGTCCTGGACCGGGAGTGTCCCGCGCTTCGCCGCCTGGATCTGCTCGTAGACGTGGGTCCGCAGTTCGGCGAAGCGCGGAGCGACCCGGGTGTGCAACTGATCGCGTTCCACGGGCAGATCGACCTTCAGCTGCTCCTGCACGACGGTCGGCGACGCGGACAGCACGACCACACGCTCACCCAAGTACACGGCCTCGTCGATGTCGTGGGTCACGAAGAGGATCGTGATCCCGCGCTCCCGCCACAACCCGCGTACCAGGTCCTCCAGATCGGCCCGGGTCTGCGCGTCGACCGCCGCGAACGGCTCGTCCATCAAGAGGACTTCGGGCTCGTACGCCAGCGCACGCGCGATCGCGACCCGCTGCTGCATCCCGCCGGACAACTGCCACGGATACGCCCCCGCGGCCTCCGTCAGCCCCACCGACTCCAGCGCGTCCGCGACCAGCTCACGCCGTCGGGCCTTCGACAAGTTCTTCTGCTTCAGAGGGAGTTCGACGTTCTCGCCGACCCGCATCCAGGGGAAGAGGCTGCGCCCGTACTCCTGGAACACGAACGCCATCCCGGGCGGCGGACCGCTCACCTTCCGTCCGCCCAGGAGGACTTCGCCCGCGGTCGGGGTGAGCAGTCCGCCCATGCACTTCAGCAGGGTCGTCTTGCCGCAGCCCGACGGGCCGACGAGACAGACGAGTTCGCCGGCGTCGACGGTGAAGGTGAGGTCCCGCACCGCCTCCACCCGTCGGCCGGAACCCTCGTAGACCTTGTGCAGGCCGGATACGTCGAGTTGCGCGTGCATGGACCGCCCTTTCACGATGTTCACGGGGACCGGCGGGAGGCCGCGCGCAGCCCGTGGTACCAGCCGAGCACCCGCCGCTCGACCACCTGGAAGACGACGGAGAGCAGGAACCCCAGGATCCCGAGGACGAGGATGCCCGTCCACATGTCCGGGATGGCGAAGCTGCGTTGGAACTGGACGATGGTGAAGCCCAGCCCGTCGGTGGCCGCGAACATCTCGCTGATGACCATGAGGATGATCCCGATGGACAGCGCCTGGCGCAGCCCCGCGAAGATCTGCGGGCTCGCCGAGCGCAGCACCAGCGTGCGCAGCCGGGCGACGCCCGTGACGCCGTAGGAGAGGGCTGTTTCCTTCATGACCGGGTCGACCGCGCGGACGCCCTCGACGGTGTTGAGGAGGACGGGCCAGACGCAGCCGCTCGCGATGACCACGATCTTCATCGTGTCGCCGATGCCCGCGAACAGCATGATGACCGGGACCAGCACCGGTGGCGGTACGGCCCGCAGGAACTCCAGGACCGGTTCGCACACCGCGCGCACCCGCCGGTACGAGCCGATGACCGTGCCGAGCGCGACACCGACGACGGCCGCCGTGGCGTAACCGGCCGCGAGGCGCAGGACGCTGGGCAGGACGTCCGTCTTGAGGCGGTCGCCGGTCCACACGTCGGGGAAGGTCTTCAGGATCGTGCGCAGCGGCGGCCAGTACACGTTGGTGCTGCCGTCCGACGCCAGCCACCACAGGGCGATCAGTACGGCCGGCAGCGCGACCGCGAACAGCAGCCGGAGCAGCATCCGCCTCACACCGCCACCTCCCCGCGCACCGACTGGTGCCAGGCCAGCGCCCGCCGCTCCACGGTACGCGCGCCGACGTTGATGAGCAGCCCCAGCAGACCGGTCACCACGATCAGCGCGTACATCTCCGGCACGGCCTGCGAGGTCTGGGCGACCGCGATGGTCGCGCCCAACCCCGGGGCCCCGATGACCAGTTCGGCGGTGATGGTGAGGATCAGCGCGACGGCAGCCGCCAGCCGTACGCCCGTCATGACGTACGGCAGCGCGCTCGGCCACAGCACGTGCCGGACCCGGGCCCAGGTGCCGAGACCGTACGACCGTGCCGTCTCCTCGGCGACCGGGTCGACGTCCTGGACGCCGTAGAGGACCTGGATCAGGATCTGCCAGAAGGAGGCGTAGACGACGAGCAATAGCACTGAGCGGAGTTCGGTGCCGTACAACAGCACAGCGAGGGGGATGAGGGCGACCGAGGGGATCGGGCGCAGGAACTCGATCGTCGACGCGGTCGCCTCGCGGAGGTACGGGACGACGGAGAGCAGGACGCCCGCGACGATCCCCGCGCCGACGGCGATCGCCAGGCCCAGGGCCCAGCCGGTGAGGGTGTCGCCGAGCGCCGACCAGAACGCGCCGTCCTTGAGTTCGTCCACGAACGCGGAGGCGATCCTGCTGGTCGGCGGGAAGTAGGCCTCCTTGACGATGCCCACGCGCGGCACGACCTCGCCGAGGGCGAGGAAGGCCGCGAGCCCGGCCGCACCGAGTGCGGTGTTCAGTCCCTTCACGGAAGCAGCTTGTCCAGGTCGGGGGCCGTCTTGAAGAGACCGTCCGTCACGCTCAGCTTCTCCAGCGCCTCGATCGACGAACGGTTGGGATCGGCGGGCCACTTGGGCAGGATCACCTTGGCCAGCACACTGGCGGGGACCTTGGTGTAGGTGGCGACGATCTGGCGGACCTCGTCCGGGTGGGCGTCGGCGTAGGCCAGCGACTCGGCGGTGGCCTCCTGGAACTTCTTGACCACGTCCGGGTTCTTGGTCGCGTACGCCGTCGAGGTGAAGTACATGGCGACGGTGAGGTTCGGCGCGACGTCGACCAGCGGCCAGGCGATCTGCTGGGCGCCCTGGTTCAGCATGGTGGTGAGCGCGGGTTCGACGGCCATCGCTGCGTCGATCTGGCCCTTGTCGAGCGCGGCCGGCATCTGGTCGAAGGCCAGCTCCACGAACTTGACCTTGTCCGGGTCGCCGCCGGCCTTGCGGACGGATTCGCGTACGGCTGTCTCGTTGATGTTCTTCAGCGTGTTGACCGCGACCTTCTTGCCCTCCAGCTCCTTCGCCGACTTGAGGGTGCTGCCCTTCTTGACGACGAGGGCGCCGAAGTCCTTGCCGGACACGCCCGTTGAGGCGACGCCGTTGGCGATGGCCTTCACGGGAACGTTGTTGGACTCGGCGAGCATCAGGGAGGTCATGTTGGAGAAGCCGAACTGGAACTGGCCGCTGACCACACCCGGCACGATGGCCGCGCCGCCCTGCGCGAGCGTCATTGACAGTTTCAGGCCGAGCTTGCTGAAGAAGCCCTCCTTCTGGCCGAGGTAGAGCGGGGCGACATCGACGATGGGGATGACGCCCACCTTGACCGTGGTGGTGCCGGTGGACGAACTCGTGTTGTCCGACGCTCCGTTGCCGGACGAACCGCAGGCCGACGCGGCGACCAGCATGGATCCGGCCGCGAGGCCGACGAGCAGACGACGCATGGCAACTCCTGTGCAGACGACGGTGTTCCGACAGGCTGTGCGCACACCGCACAGTGGTGCTCAATTGGTGTTGAGCGGGAACGTAAGGCTCCGTCGCGGCCAGGTCAATGCCTAGTGCTCACAATATTGTTGACAGTTACCGAAGTGCGCTCCTGCTCTGCCGTGAAGTGCGATCCTGCCGTGTCGTCCGGCGTCATCACGGACCCAGCCCGCGCCGTCACAGATCCAGTACGAGCCGCTTTCCCAGGCAGCGCGAGACGCAGATGAGCATCGTGTCGCCGGCCGCCCGTTCCTCCTCGCTCAGCATCGAGTCCCGGTGGTCCGGGGTGCCTTCGAGGACATCGGTCTCGCAGGTCCCGCAGGTGCCCTCGGTGCAGGAGAACAGCACCTCGACACCGGCGGCGCGCACGGTGTCGAGCACGGACACGCCCACCGGGACGGTGACCGTCTTCCCGCTCTGCTCCAGCACGACCTCGAACTCGCTGTCGGCGACCGCGACTTGGGCCTTCGGCTGGAACCGCTCGACGCGCAGGATACCGCCGGGGCACCGCGCCTCGACCGCGTCGAGCAGCGGCCCCGGACCGCAGCAGTAGACGAGGGTGCCGTCCGGGACGTCGTCCAGGACCGACGGCAGGTCGAGCAGCCCGGCCTCGTCCTGCGGAGCGACGGTGACGCGGTCGCCGTAGCGGCTCAACTCCTCCGTGAACGCCATGGAGTTGCGGGTGCGTCCGCCGTAGAGCAGGCTCCACTCCGCGCCCGTCGCCTCGGCCGCGGCCAGCATCGGGAGGATGGGTGTGATGCCGATGCCGCCCGCGACGAAGTGGTAGCGGGGGGCGGGCTCAAGCCGGAAGTGGTTGCGCGGGCCGCGTACCCGCACCTTGCCGCCCTGCTCCAACTGCCCGTGCACGTACGCCGATCCGCCCCGCCCGTCCGGCTCCCGCAGCACGGCGATCCGCCATGCCGTACGGTCCGCCGGGTCGCCGCACAGTGAGTACTGGCGCTCCAGGCCGGGGCCGAGGACGACGTCGATGTGGGCGCCCGGTTCCCAGCCGGGGAGTTGCTCGCCGAGCGGGTGGCGCAGGGTGAGGGCGAGGACGCCGTCGGCCGCGAACTCCCTTTCTTCTACGACGAGTTCGACCTCGTACGTGGTCATGCGTCGGCTCCCTGCGCATCGTCGACGGCGTGGCCGCGGGGGTGGGCGAGCATCCACTCCCACATCTCGATCGGGTCCTGGGACGTGTGCTCGCGGCCGCAGTGGCAGGTGCCGTGCAGGATGTCCGTCCCCGGCAGCCAGTCGATGCGGTAGACCTCGCCGGTCGGAGCGGTCACTGGACCTTCTCCACGGGCTTGGCGCCCTCCTCGACCAGCCGGGCGAGGATACGGCGGGCCGCGAGACCGCCGGTGTCGATGTTGATGCTCAGCTCCTGGTAGCCGCCGCGCTCCGAACCCAGCGTCTTCTGAAGGAGGTTGAGCGCGTCCACGTCCTGCATGACGACGGTGTGGTTGTTGCCGCGCAGGAACTCGGTGACCTCGGCGTCGCCGGTGGCCCAGTCGCGCGAGACCGCCCAGAAGTCGTACACCTTGCCGTCCGACGAGGGCGTGATGGCGTAGGTGATCTCGGTGTGGAAGCCGTTCGGGTCGCTGCCGTCCTCCTCGGGGAGGACACCGACCGGGGCGATCCGGCTGTGCAGGAGATAGAGGCACGGCGCGTGGTACTCGATGTCCTGCCAGCGAGTGATCCGCCCTTGTATCCCGGTGGACTTGGCGTAGAACGGCGGGCACTCCGCGTCGCCCATGTGCCGGCTCACCCGTACGACGCCGGCGCCCTCGTCGACCTCGGTGGTGATGGGCGTCTCGGCGACCTCGGGGGAGCCGATGTAACCGCCGTGCAGATACGTCTCGTGGGAGAGGTCGAGGAGGTTGTCGACGAGGAGCCCGTAGTCGGCGTCGATCGGTTCCATGCCGCTGACGGTGACCCAGTCGGGGGAGGCGAGGTGCGGGGCGCGGGGGATGACCTGCGGGTCCGCGAGCGCCGGGTCGCCGATCCACACCCAGATCAGCGCGTCCTGCTCGACCACCGGGTACGAGGCGACGCGGGCGGTGCGGGGGACGCGTTTCTGCCCCGGCACGTACACGCAGGTGCCAGTCGTGTCGTAGGTGAAGCCGTGGTAGCCGCACACGATCCGGTCCCCGTCGAGGCGGCTCTCGGAGAGCGGGAACCGCCGGTGCACACACCGGTCGTGCAGCGCTACGGCGGTGCCGTCGTCCTCGGTGCGGTAGAAGACGAGGGGTTCGCCGAGGATCGTCCGGCCGAGCAGGTCGCGGCCGACCTCGTGGCTGTAGGCGGCGACGTACCACTGGTTCCTGGCGAAGGCGGTGGTGTGCGGCATTGGCGGTCCCGTCCCTGTCGGCGGGGCTTCGTCGCCCCGCGAGCCGTGGTTGGACCCAGCGTCCTGACGTGGACAGTGGGTCGGCAAGGCGGCTTCTGCCAGGCGGAAGGGTTTCCGTGAAGGGGCTGGCCGGAGCATTGCTCTGCCTGCCGGTGGCCATCGGCGCAGACGTCGTGACCGTGTCCCTGGCCACCGCAGGCTCCGGTATGAGCAGTCGGCTTCCCGTGCCTCGCTCTGTCGGAGTGACGGCACAGTTTGGCACCATCTGATCATCTTGGTGATCATTCAGGGCATTGTGATCGGTTGAACTGCCTTGTACCCCAGGGGAGTTCTAAGCTGATGCCGCCATGGAAGCCGTAAGTGTTGGGGCCCGTCTCGCGTCGAGCGTCGTCGGCCCGTTGGTGAAGAAGCTGTTTCGCGCGGACGGGCCCGGGGCGGGGTTGGTCGACAAGCCTGTCCGCATCTCCAGCCTGGTGTCGTTCCGTGGGGAGAAGCGGACTCTCACAGATGTCGAACTCCGCAAGATCGCGGAAGAGTTGGTCGAGCGCGCGGCGCTGTCGACCGGTGTCTCGGAACGACTTCCCCGCTTCGAGCAACGTGCCGTGGTGAACGCCGTCACCCACTCGCTGTGTTTTCTGGAGCACATCGACATGGACGACGTCCAAGCCGTTCAGCTCGGCCATCTGGAACTGTCACGGAGCCTCCGGTCGAGCAACCAGGCCGCCACGATCGGACTTTCGAGTGATGCGGTGCTGCTGCATGCGCAGGTGGTGGACACCGCCTGCCTGCACATCCTCCATTTCTTCACCACGAGATCGACCTTCGTGCCCCGCACCCTCGTCGAGCAGAGTCGCCGGATCGAGGAATTGTCGTCGAAGATCGACACGTTGATCATGCGAACCCCTTCGCCGGCGGATGGTGGTTTCGAGGCTCGCTATGCGAGCCATATCTCGGCGAAGCATGGCAAGCTGACCATCTTCGGCCTCGATCTGGCCACGCCATCGGCGGCGTGGCCGCTGGATGCCGCCTATCTGAGCCTGGAGGCCACGGGGGCCGCGGCCGGGAAGATGCCGTTGACGATGCCGGCGGAACACGTCCTGGCCGGGCGTGCCCGGGTCCTTCTGCGGGGGGTCGCGGGGTCGGGGAAGACCACTCTTGTGCAGTGGCTGGCGGTGAGTGCAGCCCGTAGCGACGTCGACGAGCATCTCCTGTACCTGCACGGACTGGTGCCGTTCGTGCTGCCCATGCGTTCCCTGACTCGCGCCGGAGCGCGATTGCCGGCCCCGGACGAGTTTCTCTCGGCGGTAGGGTGCCCGATCGCGCACGCCCAGCCCACGGGTTGGTACGACCGGGTGCTGACCGCCGGGCGCGGCCTCATGCTCATCGACGGAATCGATGAGATGCCCGAGGGTGAACGCGAGGAAGCCCGCAACTGGCTGCGGGATCTTGTGGGTTCGTACCCGAGGAACCACTGGCTTGTCACGTCGCGTCCCTCGGCGGTGCAGGAGAACTGGCTGGCGAGCGAGAAGTTCACGGAACTGGACCTGGCTCCCATGAGCCGTGACGACGTCGCCGCGTTCATCAAGCGCTGGCACAAGGCGGCGGGCAGTGCCGATGCGTACGGAAAGGAACTCCTTTACGCGGTCAGGGCCAAGCAGGAACTCGACCGGCTGGCGACGAACCCGCTGATGTGCGCACTCATTTGCGCGCTCCACCGCGACCGCAGGGGTTATCTGCCCGATGGACGCAAGGAACTCTACGACGCGGCCCTGTCGATGCTGCTGTCACGGAGAGACCGTGAGCGCGGTATCTACAGCCCGGCACCGCCCCCGAGGTGACCCATGCCTTCGACGCCGCCGCAGGACCGGTCCAACCCACCTCGGAGAGCCGCCCTTCCTGAGCGAAGACCGGAAGGTGGGTGCCGGAAACCCAGGAGAGGCGTGGCCTGGTTTACCCGTGTGCGGGAACGCGACCGTGGAGCCATGAACACGAACGCAGCACCGCACCCCTTCGTCGGCATGCGGGTCACCGCCGACGGGCGCATCCGGCAGGAACTCGCCCGTACGGCAGCCGACTTGGGCATCGGTGTGAGCGTCGACGCGATCTTCGGTGCCTCCGGTTCGGCTGCCGCGCTGTCCTGCGCGAAGCACGGCATCCTCGGCCCCGACGTCACCCTGATCCACTCCACGGAGCTGACCGTCGAGGCATGGAAGGCGATGGGGGAGTCCGGTACGAGCGCCCACCTCGGACGCGCAGATCGTTCTGGAGACGGCGATCCCCGCGGTGGACGAGGCCCTTGCTGTCGGCATCCGACCCGGTTTGAGCATCGACGTCGAAGTCGCCCTCGCCAGCGACCTGTTCACCCAGATGCGGGCCCTGCTCGCCATCCAGCGGATGCGCGCGGTCAACGCGGCCTACGGCACCGGGGGCGAGCCCTCTCGCATCACCGCGCACGACGTCCTCGACTTCGTCACGCTCCAGGGCGCCCGGTCCAACGGCCTCGGCGAGATCACCGGTTCCCTCACCGTCGGCAGAAGGCGGACCTGTTGGTCACATACAGGCCGAGGACCTCAACAACATGCCGCTCAACGACCCGATCGGGACACTGGTGTTGGGCTCGGACGCCCGCAACATCACCGCTGTGTTCATGAACGGGCAGCCCCGTACGTGGGACGGTGAGGTGCTCGACGTGAATCTTTCCGCACTCCGGGCCGAGGTCAGCGCCTCCCGCGACCACGTGCTCAACACACCCGCGAAGTAAGGGGAGTTGAGTAGCCGGAGGAGTTGATGCGGCGGGCACCCGAATCCGAGGGTGCCCGCCGCATCAGTGCAGTAGGCGGACCGGATGGGTCAGTTGGAGAACCAGGGGTTTCCGCCGCCCAGCGACCACACCGAGACCTTGGTGACGCCGAGGCCCTTGAGGACGGCCAGCTTGCGGTCCATGGCGACGCTGTCGACGTAGTCGTAGAGGACGCCGCCGGAGACCCAGCGGATCTCGCCGGAGGAGGCGTCGCGACGGCTCTCTGTTGTCGCCGGGTTGCTGGAGAAGCCGGGACTCTTCTTCATGTCGCTGAACTGGATGTTGCCCGTCACGGAGTTGAGGTCGCACGGGTCGGGCGCGCTGTAGCCGTAGGACGGCACGCCGATGATCAGGCGGTTGGGGTCGGGGATCTTGCTCTGCGCGTACTGGGTGACCTTCTTCAGCCAGTCGTAGGGGCTGATGGGCAGGCAGCGGGCGCCGGACGCGGTGTCGAACTCCTCGTCGTACGCCATGATCACCACGTCGTCGGCGCCGGTGGCGGCCACGGCCGCGTAGTCGTAGAACGAGGCGTCCTCGGTCATCGCGGGTGCGTCGACCTGGAGGCGCTTGCCCTTGGCGTGCAGGGCGGTGGCCAACTGCTTCAGGAACGTCTTGTAGTTGGTGAAGTCGGCGGTGCTCCAGGACCAGTAGTCCTCCAGGTCGACGTCGACGCCGCTGAGCCCGGCGTCGCTGACGAGGGAGGTGACCTTGGTGACGGCCGCCGTACGGGCGCTGTTGGTGCTGACCAGGGCGTGGACGTCGGCGGTGGTCATGCCGGAGAGCGTCGGGTACTGGTACGCCGAGTGTGCCTTGAGGTCGGCGACGTTGGCCGCGCTGTAGGTGTTGCAGCTGCCGTCGGCGGTGGTCTCCAGTTTCACCGAGCCGTTGCTCTGGACCGACCAGTACTCGGGGTTGAGGGCGCCGTTCTTCACCCTGTTGTCGGCGTAC
Source organism: Streptomyces sp. P5F9 (assembly GCF_057961495.1). NCBI lineage: Bacteria > Bacillati > Actinomycetota > Actinomycetes > Kitasatosporales > Streptomycetaceae > Streptomyces > Streptomyces sp. P5F9. Next base: position 27,942 of record NZ_JBXVPZ010000018.1, read on the forward strand.
TCGCTCTTGGCGGTGCAGGTGGAGTCGCCGGTCGACCCGGGGTAGAGCCAGGTCTGGAGCTGGACGCCCGAGGTGGCGGAGGAGGCGGCGCCGGCCGGGACCGAGGCCGTACAGGCGAGCAGCGTGGTGACCGTGGAGGCCACGACTCCGGTCACGGTGAGTGCGTGACGGAACATGAGCGGTCCTTTCTGGTGGGGAGGAGCGTCTCTTTCGGGTGGGGAGGGCGTGCGGGATCGCCGCGTCGGCCGGTGGGCCGGCGCGGTGAACTGGTGGGTGAGGGTGGCTAGTTGGTCCAGTAGGGGTCGAAGACCAGGGTGTCGGCGCCGGGGACGGTGGTGGCCGCCGACCAGGAGCCGTCGACGACGCGTCCGCCGTCGGGCCGGGCAGCCAAGGACAGCCTGGTGAAGATGCGGTAGCGGTCGCCGCGGTAGACGGAGCGGGTGAACTCGACGACCCGGCCCTCCGCGTCCCGCGCCGCTCGTTCGAAGAGCAGGGCGGGCGTGTGCACGGAGACGCCGAGGAGTTCGGCCTCCCACTCGTCGACCACGGTCGGCTCGATGCTCTGCGCGGCGTCGGTCAGCAGGATCTCGTAGCGCCGGCCGAGCATGCGGTAGAAGGAGTCGGTCTCCAGGTCACGGGCGGTCAGTCCGGGGACCAGCGCGTGCGGCACGTGCAGGGTCTCCACGCACATCGGGTCGCCGTCGACCGTCCGCAGCCGGGTGATCCGCAGAATCTGCTCGCTGGGCGCGATGCCCAGCCGGCGGCCGATCCGGGGTCCCGCGGCGACGGTCTTGAAGTCCAGGGTGCGGCTGACCCACGTGCCGTCCACGCCGCCGACGCCCAGGCCCGGTGCCTGCCCGGGGGCGCTGCCGCTGAGGTGCTGGGCCACCTTGGCGCGGGCCACGAAGACACCGCGTCCGTGCTCCCGCACCAGCAGGCCGTCACGGACGAAGTCGTCGACCACCGCGCGAAGGGTGGGGCGGGAGACCCCGAGCTCCTCGCACAACTGCCGCTCGCCCGGGAGGGGACGTCCGGGCCCGGTCTCCTCGACCAGGTCGAGGAGGTGGGTGCGGATGCGTTCCCGCTTCTCCCAACGGCTCTCACCGCTGACCATTCCTACCAACTTTCCATACCAGTGGTCATTTTTCTTCGGGAAAGCTTGCTTGACAGTGCCCAAATGGTGCCCCAACATGTGCCCACTGGTCAATAAGTGGTAAGCAAATTTGCCGGAGGTTCCATGTCCGAGTCCCGTACCGCCCGCCGTACCGTCGCCGCGTCGCTGCTCGCGGTAACGGCGCTGCTGGCCGCAGCATGCACCACCGGCGGCACCACGTCGAAGGCGGACACCGGCGCCGACGACACCACCCCGGTCACCATCACCTTCTGGCACGGTCTCAGCTCCCCGCACGAGATCGCCTCGGTCGACGCGGTGCTGGCCAAGTTCCACAAGAAATACCCGTACATCACCGTCAAGGCCGTCGCCGCCCAGACCGACGACAAGGTCAACCAGGCCATCCGCGGCGGCACCGCGCCCGACGTGGCCTCCTCGTTCAACGCCGCGAACGTCGGCGGCTGGTGTTCCAGCGGGGCCTTCCAGGACCTCACCCCGGACATCAAGGCCGACCACGTGGACCTGAACCAGATCCCGAAGGCCGTCCAGTCGTACACCGCCTTCGACGGCAAGCGCTGCACGATGCCGTGGCTCGCCGACACCTTCGGCCTGTACTACAACAAGAAGCTGTTCGCGAAGGCCGGGATAACGTCCCCGCCCAGGACGATGTCCGAACTGACGGCGGACGCCAAGAAGTTGACCACCTTCAACGCGGACGGCTCGATCAAGACCGCCGGGTTCATGCCCTACCTCGGCGCCTACGAGATGCTCACCGAGCACCTCGTCCCCAGCTGGGGCGGTAAGTGGCTCACCGCCGACGGCCAGTCCAACGTTGGCGCCGACCCCGCCTTCGCCCAGGCACTGACCTGGCAGAAGGGTCTCGTCGACTGGTTCGGCGCGAAGAAACTCGTCACCTTCAAGGCGGGCATGGGCGACGAGTTCTCCGCCCAGAACGCCTTCGAGACGGGCAAGTTGGCCATGATGGTCGACGGCGAGTGGCGCAACGCCTTCATCAAGAACGACAAGGCCGACATCGACTACGGCACCGCCGCGGTGCCCGCCGCCGACGGCAAGTCCGAGCTGTACGGCGCCGGTTACGTCGGCGGCAACGTGATCGGCATGCCGCGCGGCGCCAAACACCCGGGCGCGGCCTGGAAGTTGATCAAATTCCTCACCACCGACACCGACACGCTCACCTCGCTGGCCGACGCGATCGGCAACGTCCCCACCACCACGGCCGCACTGGACTCGCCCTCGCTCGGCCTCTCCAAGGACCCCAACTTCGCGCCGTTCCTTGAGGTCTACAAGAACCCGCTCACCACCACGACTCCGGCGAGCGGCGACGGCGGCGCCTACCTCACCAACTTCGGTCACTTCGTGGAGAAGTGGCAGAGCGGCGGCGTACCCGACCTGAAGGCCGGCCTGACCGCCGTCGACAAGCAGAACAACGCCGCGCTCAAGCTGGGGCAGTGACCGTCATGGCCACCACCCACCAGACCACTCAACTCCCGCTCGTCGCGGCCCCGTTGAAAGCACGGATGCGCCGCAACCGGGTGCGCGTCCTGCTCTTCCTGGCCCCCGGCCTGGTCGGCTTCGCGGTCTTCCTGATCTACCCCCTGGTGATGACGGTCTGGCTGTCCTTCACCAACTCGAACATGATCTCCCAGGCCCAGTTCGTGGGGCTGCGCAACTACCGCTACCTCCTTGACGGCGACCCGCTGATCTGGCACGCCGTCCGCAACACCGCCTGGCTGGTGGTGATCATGGTCCCGGCGCAGGTTCTCTTCGCCCTCGGCGTGGCCATGGTCACCGCCCGGCTCAAGGCCGGGGCGAGCCTGTTCCGCACCCTGTTCTATCTGCCCGCGCTGGCACCGCCGGTCGCCGCGACCGTCGCCTTCGTCTGCATGTTCAACCCCAACTCCGGCCCGGTGAACCGGATCCTGGGCCTGCTCGGCATCCACGGCCCGCTCTGGTTCAACTCGCCGGACTGGTCCAAACCGGCCCTGACCCTGCTCGCCCTGTGGGGCAGCGGCACGATGATGGTCATCTTCCTGGCGGCCCTGCTGGAAGTCCCCGCCGAACTCTACGAAGCCGCCGAACTGGACGGCGCCGGCCCCTGGCACCGCTTCCGCTACGTCACCCTGCCGACGATCTCCCCGGTCGTGCTGTTCGCGACCGTCACCGGGGTCATCGCCGGACTCCAGTACTTCACCCAGGCGATGGTGGCCTCCCAGGTCGCCAACGGCAACATCCAGGCCGCGCCCGGCTATCCGGACGGCTCCACCCTCACCTTCCCCCAGCAGCTCTACATCGCCGGCTTCAACCAGTTCCACGCGGGCTACGCCTGCGCGCTGGCCGTGGTGCTCTTCGTGGTGGCGATGGCCTTCACCGTCGTCCTGCTCCGCCGCGCCTCCGGCTTCGACATAGAGGAGTCCCCGCGATGACGTACGACGCCGAGATCCTCCGCACCGAGGAGTCCCCGCGATGACGTACCGCTTCGCCCATCGGCAAGTCGCCACGGCCGCGCGGGACTTGGCCACCGAGGAGTCACCACGATGACGACGACCTACGCCCCGGCACCCGCCCGGCAGACCCGCGCCGCCTCACCCCACCGCGCCGCGCGCGGTCGGGCCGGCCGCCGCAGGACCCTGATCTGGATCGCCGAACACGCCATCGCCGTCGGCCTGGCCTGCGCCTTCATCGGCCCGATCGTGTTCATCTTCCTGACCTCGGTCATGACCGACGGCCAGTCCCTCACCACCAGCCTCTGGCCCCACCACTGGCAGTGGTCCAACTATCGCACGGTCTTCAGCACCGCGCCGATCGGCACCTGGCTCACCAACACGGTGATCTACGCCGTCGCCGCCACCGCGACCACCCTGCTCTCCAGCGTCCCCATCGCGTACGCGCTGGCCCGATTCCGCTTCAAGGGCCGCAACACGGCGTTCCTGTGCGTCATCACCATGATGATGCTGCCGCCCCAAGTCCTCGTCATCCCCATGTACTTGATGTGGGCCCGGCTCCATCTCACCGGCACCATCTGGCCGTTGGTGCTCCCGTCCCTCTTCGGGGACGCCTTCTCGGTGTTCCTGCTGCGCCAGTTCCTGCTCACCGTCCCCGAGGACTACCTCAACGCGGCCCGCATCGACGGCTGCGGCGAACTGCGCGTCCTCACCCGGGTGGTGCTGCCGATGATGCGCCCCGCGCTCGTCGCGGTCGGCCTCTTCTCCTTCTTCAACGCCTGGAACGACTACTACGGCCCGCTCATCTACACCGGCGAGACGCCCGCCCACTGGACGTTGGCTCTGGGCCTGGCGACGTTCAAGACCTCCCACGCGGTGCAGTGGAACCTGACCATGGCGGCGACGCTCATCGCGATGGCGCCGGTGATCATCGTCTTCTTCTTCGCGCAAAAGGCCTTCATCGAGGGCGTCACACTGACAGGAGTCAAAGGTTGAAGATCACCGTTGTCGGTGGCGGATCCACGTACACCCCCGAACTCATCGACGGATTCGCCCGGTTGGGACTTCCCGTCACCGAGATCGCCCTGGTCGACCCCGACCCGGACCGGCTCGACGTCATCGCCCCCTTCGCGCGCCGCATCCTGGCCCGCCAGGGCAGCTCCGCCAAAATCACCACCACCGCCGACCCGGACGCGGGCATCGACGGCACCGACGCCGTCCTCTTCCAGCTCCGCATCGGCGGCCAGGCCGCCCGGCACGTCGACGAGACCTTCCCGCACGAGTGCGGCTGCATCGGCCAAGAGACCACCGGCGCGGGCGGGTTGGCCAAGGCGCTGCGCACCGTCCCCGTCGTCCTCGACCTCGCCGAACGGGTCGCCAAGCGCGCCCCGAACGCCTGGATCGTCGACTTCACCAACCCGGTCGGCATCGTCACCCGCGCCCTACTGGACGCCGGACACAAGGCAGTTGGGCTCTGCAACGTCGCCATCGGCTTCCAGCGCACCTTCGCCGACTGGCTCGGCGTCGACCACGAACGCGTCACCCTGGACCACGTCGGCCTCAACCACCTCACCTGGGAACGGGCGGTGCGGCTCGACGGCGTCGACGTCCTCCCGCGCATCTTCGACGAACACGGCCAGGCCCTCGCGGACCGGCTGCGCATGCCGCTGGACGTGGTCCGCAGGCTGGGCGTCGTTCCCTCCTACTACCTGCGCTACTACTACGCCCACGACGAGGTCCTCCGCGAGCAGCTGAGCGAACCCTCCCGCGCCCAGCAAGTGGCCGAGATGGAGGGCGACTTGCTCAAGATGTACGCCGACCCGGCCCTGACGGAGAAGCCCGCCCTGCTGGACAGGCGCGGCGGCGCCTACTACTCCGAGGCCGCCGTGCAGCTGGTGCACGCCCTCACCGCCGACACCGGTGAGGTCCGCGTCGCCAACGTCCGCAACAACGGCACCCTGCCCTTCCTCCCCGACGACGCCGTCATCGAGGTCCCGTCGCGCATCGACGCGCACGGCGCAACTCCCTTGCCCGTTACGGCCGTAGAGCCGCTGTTCGCCGGACTGATCGCCCACGTGACGGCGTACGAGGAACTGGCCCTGGAAGCAGCCCTGCACGGCGGGGTCGACCGGGTCGCGACGGCGTTGCTGGCTCATCCCCTCGTCGGACAGGTCAAGATGGCCGAGGAGTTGGCGGCGAAGCTCGTCGCCGCCAACCGCGAACACCTGTGGTGGGCCTGATGAAGACAGGCCTGTTGCTCGCCGTCGACGGCGGCAACTCGAAGACGGACGTCGCCGTGTTGAGGACGGACGGCACGATCCTGGGCCGCGCGAGGGGCGGCGGATTCCGGCCGCAGGCGGTGGGCGTGGACGCGGCGATGGACGTACTCGTGGGCCTGCGCGCCGAGGCGATGGCGTCGGCGGGCGTGGCGGCCGACGTCGAGGTGGACGGCATCACGGCCTTCCTCGCCGGGGCCGATCTGCCGTACGAGATCAAGGCGTTGCGCGAGGCCGTCGGCGCCCGCCGCTGGGCGGTCACCCAGCGCGTCGACAACGACTCCTACGCCGTCCTGCGCGCCGGCGCCAGCCACCCCTGGGGCGTCGGCGTGGTCTGCGGGACGGGCATCAACTGCGTCGGCGTGGCCCCCGACGGCCGCACCACCGGCTTCGCCGCGCTGGGGAGGATCTCGGGGGACTGGGGTGGCGGCATCGACGTAGGGACGTCGGCGCTGTGGCACGCGGCGCGGGCGGAGGACGGACGCGGTCCGCGAACTGCCCTCCTCGCGGCGGTGATTGACCACTTCGGCCTGGCGACGGTCGCCGACGTCACGGCCGCCCTGCACAAGGGCGACCTCCCCGCCCTCCGCCTCAGCGAACTCTGCCCGGCGGTGTTCGCGGCCCGCGACGAGGGCGACGAGATCGCGACCGAGCTGGTCGAACGCCTCGCGGCGGAGATCGCGAGGATGGCGGTCACGGTCCTGTGCCGCCTCCAACTCGCCGTCTCCCCGGACCCCGAAGTCGTCCTGGGCGGAAGCGTGTTGGCCGCCGGCCACAAGGCGCTCCTGGACGACGTCGAACGCAGGCTCACGGAGGCGGTGCCGGGGGTCCGGCCGGTGGTGTGTACGGAACCGCCGTTGCTCGGCGCCGCCTTGGCCGCGCTGGACCTGCATCCGCGAGCGGATCCTGGGGCGGAGGCGCGGCTGCGCGGGGGGTTCAGGGGGTGCGGCGGTCCGTGATCCGGTACGACCGCCCGCACTCTCAGGCCCGCAGATAGGTGAGGACGGCCAGGACCCTGCGGTGGGTGCCGGCCGTCGGGGGCAGGTCCAGCTTGGTGAGGATGTTGCCGATGTGCTTGCCGATCGCGGCCTCGGAGACCACCAGTTCGGCGGCGATCGCGCCGTTGGACCTGCCCTCGGCGATCAGTGCCAGCACCTCGCGCTCGCGCGGGGTGAGTTGCTCCAGCGGATCGCGGCGGCGGCGCAGCAACTGGCGTACCACCTCGGGGTCGACCACCGTGCCGCCGTCCGCCACCTGGTGCAGCGCCTCCATGAACTCCTCGACCTGGCCGACCCGGTCCTTGAGCAGATAGCCGACGCCCGATCCGTCGCCGGAGTCCAACAGCTCGGCGGCGTACGTCCGTTGCACGTACTGACTGAGGACCAGGACCGGGAGCGCGGGGCGCTTCTCCCGCAGCCGCACCGCCGCGTGCAGGCCCTCGTCCTGGAAACCGGGCGGCATACGGACGTCTGTCACCACGATGTCGGGGGCGTGCTCCTCGACCGCGGCGATCAGTGTCCGCGCGTCCCCGACGGCCGACACCACCTCGTGGCCGTAGCGGCCGAGCAGGCCGACGATTCCTTCCCGCAGCAGCACGCTGTCCTCGGCCAGCACTACGCGGAGCGGTCGGCCTGCTCGGTCAACTCGCAAGGGAACTCCACGTGCAGCAGTGTCGGTCCACCCGGCGGACTGGTCAGGGCAAGTCTGCCATCCAGGACCGACACCCGGTCCGCGAGACCGGTGAGGCCGCTGCCCGCCGTGGCGTCGGCGCCCCCGCGGCCGTCGTCGCGCACGTCGAGGAACAGCCGTCCGTCGCGATGACCGCCGCTCACCCGCGCACGGGTGGCTCCGCTGTGTTTCGCGACGTTGGCCAGCGCCTCGCAGACCACGAAGTACGCGGCGGACTCGACCGCCCGGGTCGGCCGGCCCGGCAGTTCGAGGTCGACGTCGACGGGGACCGCGCACCGGTCGGCGGCGTCGCCGACCGCGGCTTGAAGGCCGTAGTCCGTGAGGATCCTGGGGTGGATGCCGTGGATGAGTTCGCGCAGTTCCGCGAGCGCCTTGCCCGCCTCCTCGTGGGCCGTGGTGAGCCGGTCGGCGAGCGGGCCGGGCGGGGTGTCGAGACGGGCCAGCCCGAGGGCCATCGTCAGGGCCACCAGGCGCTGTTGGGCGCCGTCGTGCAGATCGCGCTCGATACGGCGTCGCTCCGCCTCGAAGGCATCGACCAACCGGACGCGGGAGCGGGCCAGTTCGACCACTTTGGCGCCCATCTCGCCCTCCGGGGAGGCGATCAGCAGCCGGGTCAGCGCGGCGCGGGCGCCCGCCGTGACGCCGAGCACATAGGCGCACAGGCACAGCAGGAGCAGGCCCAGTACGGCGACGCCGAAAGCGGTCGGCCAGGTGGTGACCGTCCACTGCTTGAGCACCTTCACCTCGTGGCCGTCGCCGACCGTCGCCAGCAGCAACGGGGTGGCGACCATGGACAGCGGGACGAGCAGGGCGACCGTGACCGCCAACGCGTCGACCGGCCACAGCAGCCCCGCGAACAGCAGCGCGTACCCGAGCTCCCGCCAAGTCGCCTGTTCGCGCAGTCGAGTGGACAGCCACGCCCACAGCCCCGGCGCGGTCGGCACCCGGTGTCGCCCGGACACCGGGGAGCGGTCGATCAGGCGCAGCCTGGACCGTTCCACCACGGCCACCGGGATCCCGCCGAGGGCGACCAGCGCGAGCAGGGGCAGCCCCACGAGGACGACGGCGAGCGCACCGCCCACCGCGGCCGCCGTCACGATCCCCGCCAGGGCGGCGGCGCCCGTGATCGCGCCGGTGAGGAGATACGCGGCGGACCGCCAGGGCCAGGCCGACAGCAGGAAACCCGGCCGGGACATGGCCTGCCACACATTCCGAGGGTGCATGGGCATGACCGTAGGCGCCTCCGCCGGTCGGGTGCCATCGGTCCAGGGTCCCTATCGAGGTAGGCCTGGCCCTACCCCAGGTCTCGTCCGGGCCGTAGTGCGTCACCAGGGGCTTCCGCGGTTTCGTGAAGACACCGACGAGCCGACGAGCCGAGGAGCAGGTACCGGTGGGGGAACACATGAGCAATGACGCGGTCCAACTGTGGGAGTTGACCCGGCAGTTCAGCTTGGGCACCACGTCCGTCACCGCCCTGGACCGGGTGTCGCTCATCTTCCCGAAGGCGACGTTCACCGCCGTGATGGGGCCGTCCGGCTCCGGCAAGTCGACCCTGCTGCAGTGCGCCGCGGGGCTGGACCGGTCCACGTCGGGTTCGGTCACCATCGGCGGGACCGAGTTGACCGGGCTGAGCGAGACCGAGCTGACCCTGCTGCGCCGTGAACGGATCGGCTTCGTGTTCCAGGCGTTCAACCTGCTGCCCTCGCTCACCGCCGCGCAGAACGTGGCCCTGCCGCTGCGACTGGCCGGCCGCCGCCCCCCGAAGGCGCGGGTCCGCGAAGTGCTGGAACAGGTCGGACTCGGTGACCGGGCGCGGCACCGGCCGACGGAGCTGTCCGGCGGCCAGCAGCAGCGCGTCGCCCTGGCCCGGGCCCTGATCACCCGACCCGAGGTGCTCTTCGGTGACGAACCAACAGGCGCGCTCGACTCGCGGACGAGTCGCGAGGTGCTCGACCTGCTGCGGGGCATGGTGGACCGCGAGGGGCAGACGGTCATCATGGTCACGCACGACCCGGTCGCGGCCTCCTGTGCCGACCGTGTCGTCTTCCTCGTCGACGGCCGTGTCCACGGCGAGTTGACCGGCGCCGGCGCCGAGGACATCGCCGCGCGCATGGCCAAGCTGGAGGCCGCGCCGTGCTGAGCACCGCCCTGCGCACCCTGCGCACCCGCTGGGTCACCTACGTCGGCAGCTTCGTCGCCCTCTCCCTGGGCGTGGCGCTGATCGCCGTCATGGGGCTGGCCCTGGCGTCCTCGCTGCACGCACCCGACCGCAAGCCCGAGCGGTTCGCCGCGGCACCGGTCGTTGTCAAGGGCGTGGACACCCTGCGGGTGCGCACCCCGATCGGCCTCCGCACCCGGAAACTCGTGCGGCCGCGCGCCGTGCCCGCCGATGTCGTCGCGAAGCTGAAGGACCTCGGGACCGTGGTCGTGGACCGTTCCTTCGCCGTACGGGCCCGGGGCGGCGCCGGCGATCTCGTGGGCCACCCCTGGTCCATCGCCGCCTTCGCGCCGTACCGGCTGGACTCGGGACGCGCGCCGAAGGCCGCGGACGAGGTCGTCGTCAGCGGTGACCGGTTCCGTCCTGGCACCCGGCTGCGGGCCGACGGCGGCACCGTGCGGGTCGTCGGCACCGTGGCCGGGCTGGGCTTCGAGAACGCCGTCTTCTACACCGACGCACGCGCCGCGCAGCTGGCACCGCACAGCGTCCAACTCGTCGTCGACGCGGAAGCGGTGGCCGTACGCACGGCGATGCGCGGCAGCGACGGCGTCCAGGTCCTGACCGGCGACGCGCGCCGGTACGCCGACGCCGATCCCGACCGGGACAGTGAGGAACTCACCGCGATGAACGCCCTGTTCGGCACGGCCGGCGGTGTCACGGGATTCGTGTCGGTGTTCGTGGTGGCGTCGACCTTCGCGTTCACGGTGGCTCAACGTCGCCGCGAGTTCGGGTTGTTGCGCATGGCCGGGGCGACGCCGGGGCAGATTCGCCGCCTGGTCGTCTCCGAGGCCCTCCTGATCGGTGTGCTCGCCTCGGCGACAGGCTGCGTGCTCGGCTCCTACGGCGCGCCGAAGCTCGCCGCGTGGACGGTCGACGAGGGCCTGGCGCCCCGCTGGTTCACCATCGGCGACTCCACCTGGCCGTACCAACTGGCCTTCTGGACAGGGCTGTTCGCCGCGTCGGCCGGAGCGCTGGCCGCCTCCTGGCGGGCGGGGTCCACCCGTCCCACCGAGGCGCTGCGCGAGGCGTCCGTGGACACCCGGACGATGACGTGGGGTCGCCGGCTGGTCGGCTCGGCCCTCCTGCTGACCGCCGTGGTGACGCTGGTCCTGGCCCTGGTGAACGATCCGAGCGGTCTGCTGCACCGCAAGACCTATGTGAGCCGTCCGATGCTGTTGATCACCGCGGTGGCACTGCTCGCGCCGGTACTGGTACCCCCGCTGATCCGGCTGATCGCCTGTCTGCCAGCCCAACTGCCGGGCGTCACCGGGATGTTGGTGCGGGAGAACGCCGTCGCCGGCGTCCGGCGCACGGCCGCTGTCGCGGCGCCCGTGCTGGTCACGGTCGCGCTGGCGGGATCGCTGCTGGTCGCCACGGCCACCCTCGCCGAGGCGAAGGTCACCGAGGTCAGCGCGCGGACCGCCGCCGATTTCGTGATCACCGCCGCGGGCGATGCGGGCTTCGACGACGCGACGCTGAGGAAGCTGCGCACCGTGCCCGACGCGGAGGTCTCCGCGACCTCGGCGAGTGCCGTGTACGTCCTGGAGGACAGCGTGGCGCTCATCCGCTCGGAGGCCCGCGCCGCCGACCCCCGCCTGCTCGCCGACACCACCGAACTGCCGCTCGTCGATGGGAGGTTGAGCGATCTCGACGACGACTCGATCATTGTCAACGAGGAGTGGGAGAAGCACACCGTGGGCGAGCGGGTGGACGTGTGGCTCGGCGACGGCAGGAAGAAGTCCCTGAGGATAGCCGCCGTCATGGCGACCGGCACCGGCGACAACGGCGTCTACGTCACACCGCGCAACGCCCCGGACGCACCCGTCGACCGGGTCGACGTACGCCTCGCGGACGGCGCCGACGCGACCGCCGTAGCCGCCGAACTGCGCGACGCGGTGCGGGCGTCGGGCGCGACGGTGCTCACCACCAGCCAGTGGGTGCGGTCGACGTACCCGGAGACCGACCGGACGACCCGGGCGGGCTTCCTGCTGGTCCTGGGCATCGCCCTGCTGTACACCGGCATCTCGCTGGCCAACACCATGGTCATGGCGACCTCCGACCGGGTCCGCGACCTGGCCGTGCTGCGCCTGGCCGGGGCCACCAGGTGGCAGGTGCTACGACTGGTGGCCGCCGAGGCGCTGACAGTCGTCGTGGTCGGCGGTGTGCTCGGGGTGCTGGTCGCCGGGCTCAACTTGCTCGGAATGTGGGGCGCGTTGGGCCTGCTCTCGGTGTGGACGCCGATCGAGATCCCCTGGGCGACGCTCGGTTGGACCGTGGCCACCTGCGCGGTACTCGCCGTGATCTCGGCGGTCGCCCCGGCCGCCCTCGCCCTGCGCCGCAGGGCGGTGGAACTGGCGGGCACACCGGAGTGACCGTCCCGAGCCATCGCTATGCCCGCGGCCCGAGCCGCATCGCATACCCCGCATGATGCAGCTCCTCGCCCCGGAACTCGCCGAACGCCCAGAACCCGAGGTCGTCGAAGTAGTCGATGCGGTCGCCGTCGATCCAGTACCGGCCCTCGTAGGCGTGCGGCCGGCCGCCCCAGGTCTCGTCGTAGCGGCCGTCGGCGGTCAACTCCTGGTGCAGGAAGTCGTTTTCGTCGATCCAGACGCCGATGCGCGGGCTGCCGGTGAGGTCCTGGGCGGTCGGGATGACCGCCTCGGGGGCGGTCGCGCGGCCGTCGGCGTCCGTGCCGGACCAGAGGACCAGCTTGCCGGCCGCTGTCAGGGCGCGGACCTCCTCCGGGCGGGCGAGCAATGTGGCCACCGCACCCTGCATATCCGGGGCGAACTCGTCCGGTACGACCAGCAGGTCCCCCGCGTTCCCCGGTGTCAACGTCCCTACGTACTCCGCACGGTGGCCCCGTCCGCCGACGAGCGCGATCGTGTCCACCACCGCCGGAACCACCGTCATGTCCGTGCAGTCGACGACGATGACGTTGTCGTCGCCCGTCGCCGTGATGATGCCCGGGCCGACGCCCACCAGCAGGGCGCCGACCAGCAGGACGTCGGCGCCGCGCAGGGTTCCGATCAGCGGGTCCATGGTCAGGACCGGGCGTTGGTGAACAGGATCGGGCGGTCCGTGTCGTTCGCGGCGATCTCGTCGAGGGCCTTGCTGTTCCGGGTCGCGGTGTCCGTGTCGGCTTTCGTGCCGGTTTCCGTGCGGGTGACGCTCATCGTCCGCTCCTCGGGTGGGTCTCCAGGTGGTGCCGCACGGAGCCTGGTCGCGCCCGAGGAGCGCAACCAGGCTGCCTTTTACCCAGGTGTCGGACACCCACCCTGCGCTCAGCTCCCGGCGGCGGCCGTGAGTGCTTCGAGCGCGCTGGCCTGCGTACGCCAGTCGGACTGGTTCGGGCTGGTGCCCGCCCAGCGTTCACCGAGGGCGTTGAGCGTGGACCGGTCCAGCGCCCACAGGGTGTCGGCCTGTTTCTGGATGTAGGCCTGGTAGGTGGTCGAACCGGTCGCCTTCGCCAGGTCGGCGAAGTTCCGCATGAAGATGCCCTTGAACTGCTTCTGGTTGTCGTCGCAGGACGCCGAGCCGACATCGCAGGATTCGGTCAGCACTCCGCCCACCGTCAGCTGCGAGCTGCTCATCGCCGCGTCCGCCAGAGTCCGCGCCGTGGTCAGCATCGAGCTGTCGCCCGTCGTCTTCCACAGTTCCGTGAAGGCGCCGATGGCCAGGCCCTGGTTGTAACTCCACACGGTGGAACCGTTGTTGGCGCAGGACGAGGAGAGCCCGTCGTTCACCAGACCCGCGGAGTTGATCATCCCGCTGGCCTTGTACCAGGCGGCCGACGCCTTCGCCCGTTGCAGCCAGACCGTGTCACCGGCGATGCGCTGGTGCAGCGCGGTGGTCAGCCACAGGTACTGCCCGTTCGTCACCGCGTTCTTGTAGGTCCGCTCACGGTCCCACCACACACCACCGCCGCAGGTACTGGTGTCCCAGTACTGCTGGACGTAATTCGCAATGGTGACAGCCTCGTTGAGATAGCGCGCGTCGTGCGTGTAGTCGTACGCGTCGATCCAAGCGATCGCCCACCAGCCCGAGTCGTCGATCGACCGGCTGATGAAGTCGCCCTCGATCGCATCCGAACTCCGCGTCCCGGCCGGGAAGACGCCCTTGTTCTGGTCGAAGGTGCGGGCGATGATCCAGTCGTAGGCGTGCGTGCCGGTCGTCTTCGCGAAGTCGATGACGGAGGTGAGGGTCGCCGCCGAGTTCCACCAACTGCTGGGCCACCAGCCGTTGTAGGGGTCGTACGACGTCATCAGCGCGTCCGCCGCGGCACGCGCCTTCGTCGGTACGGGCCGGTACCACGCGGTGCAGCTGCCCTCGTTGTGGCTCGCCTCCCGGCCGCAGGCGCGGACCGCGCCGCCGTAGAGGAGACCGCGCGGATCGCGGGCGGCGTACATCGCGGTGCGGGTCGTGGTCGCTCCGGACGGGGTGCTCGTCCGGCCGAGGGAAGAGCCGTCCGGCCAGGTCGAGCCGCCGTCCCAGGAACGGTCCAACCAGATCTCGTCACCCGCGCCACCGGTGTCGATGCTTCCCCAGGCCATCGAGTTCTTCTGGTCCACGTGCAGCCGAATGGTGCGGCCGTAGAGGGTGGTCGAGGGCACCGGCTGGTTGTCGCCCGCCGCCTGGCCCGCGCTCGTGCCGTCGCAGACGGTGTCGCAGACTGTGGGGTAGACCCAGTTCGTGCAGCCGACGCCGGCCGCGTCGCCGCAGGCGCGGACGAGGCCGCGCTTGTGGTTGCGCGGGTCGGTGATGTTGTACATCAGCGTCCTTGTACCGGTCCAAGTGCTCGGGATGCTCGCCTTGCCGAGCAGGCCGTCCCAAGTGGCGCCACCGTCCCAGGACCGGTCCAACCACACCGCGTCGCCGCTCGTACCGTTGTCGATGCTGGCCCACGCCATGTCGTCGGCGTCGGACACATGGAGCCGGACGACCCGTCCGTTGAGGGTCTTGTCCGGCACTGGAAACGTTTCCTGTTTCGCCTGCGACGGGTCGAGCGTGTCACAGGCCAGGACGCACACCTGGGTGGCGGCGGACGCCGGCGACGCGACCGGGACCAGTGCCACGAACGCGAGAGCGGCCGTCAGCAGAAAACTGAGGAACCGCGGTCTGACAACGATGTCGACACCATGTAGGGACACCGGAACTCGCCTCGATTTCACGATGGGGGACGCTGGGCGTGAATGGATTCAGCCTCTGGATCAATGGTCCATACCTCTACCCGTCCTCGACGCAGTGAACCGGCTTGGTGCGGCCCTGTCAATGTCGTAAGGTGCGCTTTTTTCGCGGGAGTTGAGGGCTCTCGTGATGGGTTGACACCCGCTCTTCCGGCGCCCATCATCGGTGCGAACTTCGGCGAGTCGGCTCGCGTACCCGTTGCTCTTCCCCTTCCAGGCCCTCGCGGTCGATCGGTTTGAATCGATTCACACGCCTGGTTGTCCAGTTGAGCCGCTGGTTCCCCCACCGATCCGGGAGGCACTCATGCGCCGCCGCAGGCCACCGCAGAACCGAAAGCCCAGACCAGGCCGCCTAGTTGGGCTCACCATGACGGTGGCCGCCGCACTGGCCGTGGCCCCGGCTCTGTCCGCCGGTGCGGTGCCGGCGACCGCAACGCCCGTTCCCAATGCGGCACTTGACGCCGTGAACTACTCGCCGACCTCCCGCACCCTCAAGCCGGCCGCCGTCTACCGCACGTCCGGCAGTGTCGCGAACCCGACGAACGTCCTCAACGGGCAGGCGACCCGGATCTCCGGCTCGCAGTCGGCCATCACGCTCGACTTCGGGAAAGAAGTCGGCGGCTTGGTAACGTTGTCATTCGGCACTACCAGCTCCAGCGGTCAACGCGTCGGCCTGGCCTTCAGCGAGTCGTCCCTGTACGTGGGCAACAACAGCGACCGCAGCAGCGGCCGCGACGGCGAAGACGGCGCCCTCTACACCACACCCTCCGCCAACGGCACCTATACCGTGCCCACCGCTCAACTCCGGGGAGGATTCCGCTACTTGACGGTCTTCCTCGACGGCTCGGGCTGGGTGGACCTCAACGGCGTCAGCCTCACCTTCACCGCGGCACCGGGGAAGTCCAACCCGGCGGACTACGCCAACTACTTCACCTCCAGCGACGAGTTGCTCAACCGCATCTGGTACGCCGGGGCCTACACCGTGCAGTTGAACACCATCGCCTCCAACCAGGGCCGCGCCTGGCCCCCGCCCTCCTCGGCCTGGGACAACAGCGCCACCGTCGGCGTCGGCGACTCCGTGCTGGTCGACGGGGCGAAGCGCGACCGCACGGTGTGGCCCGGCGACATGGGCATCGCCGTCCCCACGCAGTACGCGTACTCGAACGACCTCACCTCGACCCGCAACGCGCTCACCACGATGTACAACGCGCAGTCGTCGGCGGGTGAAATCCCTTGGTCCGGGCCGCCGTTCAACCTCACCGGCTCGGACACCTACCACACGTGGACGCTGCTCGGGACGTCCACGTACTACACGTACACCGGCGACCGGTCGTGGCTGGACTCCGAATGGTCCAACTACAAGCGCGGGATGACCTTCATCACCAACAAGATCGACGGCAACAACCTGCTCAATGTCACCCGCACCCAGGACTGGGCCCGCGTCGGCCAGGGCGGCGAGAACATCTCCGCCAACGCGCTGCTGTACGGCGCCCTCAAGGGCGGCGCCACCCTCGCCACGGTCGAGGGCGACAGCGCGCTCGCCGCGAGCTGGAACAGCAAGGCCGCCGCGATCAAGTCCGCGGCCAACTCCCTGCTGTGGGACGCCTCCAAGGGCATGTACAAGGACAACCCCACCAGCGGGCTGTACCCGCAGGACGGCAACTCCCTCGCCGTCTGGTACGGGTTGAGCGACTCCACCGCCAAGTCGAAAAGCATCATCGCGGGGCTCGGCAACAACTGGGGCATCTACGGCCCGACAACGCCCGAATGGGGCGGCAACGTCTCGCCGTTCGCCGGCGGCATGGAGCTGAACGCCCGCTTCACCGCCAACGACGACTTCACCGCGCTGGACCAGATCCGCCGCACCTGGGGCCACATGCTCGACAGTGGCATCGGCACGAAGAGCACGTTCTGGGAGGGCATCCAGTCCGACGGCGGCCTGGCGTACGGCGGTTCGTTCATGAGCCTCGCGCACGGCTGGTCCACGGCACCCACCTCCACGCTCACCTTCGACGTGCTCGGCACCGCCCCCGAGTCGGCGACCGGCGCCTACCGCTTCGTCCCGCACCCCGGCGACCTGACCAGCGCCCAGGGCCGCATCACCATGCCCCAGGGCGCCATCAACGCGTCCTGGTCCCGCGACCCGTCGGCCGGCACCTACTCGGCCACCCTCTCCAGCCCGTCGGGCAGCAGCGGCCGTATCGGCGTCCCGAAGCTGGGCGGCGACATCACGGTGACCGTGAACGGCGCGACCGTCTGGAGCAACGGAGCGTTCACGCCCACCTCCGGCATCACCGCCGGCAGCCAGGACGACACCTACGTCTACCTCGCCGGCGTCGCCCCCGGCAGCTACACCGTCTCCGCCACCGGCCTCGGCAACCCGTCGGCGCCCACCGAACCCGGCACCGGCGCCCTGCACGCGGGCTACACCCGGTGCGCGGGCGAGGGCGGCACCTGCTCCTTCAGCGGCACCCGCTCGGTGGCCTACGGCGCCGGGACGTACACGTACAAGACCGTGACCAGCAGCACCGCCTGCTCGAACGATTCCTTTGGCGGCGACCCGGCGGCCAACCTCGTCAAGTCCTGCTACGTCGCCGACGTGGGCGGCCCGCCGGGATACACCGCCTGCGCGGCGGAGAACGGCACCTGCGCCGTGCCCGGTTACAACCGTGACGTGGCCTACGGCGCCAACGGCAACTTCGTCCACCAGGTCACCAACGGCTCCGTCGCCTGCACCAACGCCCACTTCGGCGATCCCATCGACGGCGTCGCCAAGTCCTGCTACCTGCCGCCCGCCGGAGCCCCGGCCGGAGGCTGGACCAAGTGCGCGGACCAGAACGGCACTTGTGCCGCCGTCGCGGGTCAGCCGGTGATGTACGGCGCCTACGGAGCGTTCACCACGGCCACCGCCACCGGCGACACCGCGTGCACCGACGCCACGTTCGGCGACCCCATCTCCGGTGAGTCGAAGGCCTGTTACACCGCGACCGGCGGTCCGGTCGGCTACGCCACCAACTGCTCGGCGGAAGGCGGCACTTGTGCCTTCAGCGGACAGCAGACCGTCGCCTACGGCGCCCGCGGCCGCTTCCTCTACAAGGCCTTCAGCGGCGGCGCGAACTGCACGACGGCGGCCTTCGGTTCCGACCCGCTGCCGAACGTGAGCAAGTTCTGCTACCTCACGTCCTGAGCGGCCCCACGCATCCGGCAGCCTCCACTCCCCGCGTGACCGGAGGCTGCCGGATCACTCCGGATGGGCCACTGCCTCCTTCTGCAGATGCACAGCGGCCAGCAGGCTCAGTCGCGGCTCCGCCTGGCGCAGCGCACGCACCGCCGCGACGGAGGTGATGTCCCCGTCGAAGCCGACGGCGGTCAGTCGGGACCTGACCCAACGGCCGCGCAGCTGGCTGTCGTTGGCGGCTGCGGTGGACTCGACGAGCGCGGCGGCGCGTTCCAGGCCGGGGCGCTCCTCGGGAGAGGCCCCGGCCAGCGCATGGCGCAGGGCCGCCGCGACCACGTCGGCATCCCGGATGGTCAGCACGAAGGTGTTCTTCTTGCTCAGTCCCGCGATTCCAGTCATGGGGCTCAGCCTGCCGACCATGTTCCGTACGGGCCAAGCGACTTGAGGAGATTCAGAGCCTCGGCCGCTGGTCCTCGTCCCGCGCGGTCAACGCGAAGGCCAGCAACGCCGTCGTCGTGAAGTCCAGTGACGGTTCCACCGTCTGCCAGGCGCCCACGGCGTCCACGTACCGCGAGCCCTTGCCGTCGAAGTCGGTCCAGGCTCCCGACGGTGGGGCGGCGGTGCACTTCTTCATGGTGGGGAAGCGGTTCAACTCGGCCAGTTTGTCAGCCGCGTTGGGGCCGTTGACCACCGCGCCGCGCAGGATCGCGCCCTTGCCGTCGAGGCTGCCGCGGAGGTTGGCCAACTGGTGTTCCGGGCAGTGCGGGTAGACCTCGCCCGCGCCGATCACGAAGCTGGTGCCCCAGGGGTTGGCGCCGAGCGCCCAGCCCCGCTGCCGGCCGGCGAACGCGTCGTAGCGGGTGTCCCCGGTGGCCTTGGCGTAGAGGCGGGCGGTGGCCACCAGCCCGAACGTGTGCGGTACGGCGTCGAAGTCGTCGTAGACCGCACCGGCCCCGAACGGATCGTGCTCCGCGTGATCGACCCCGTCCTCCAACTGGCGCCGCAGGTCCTTGTTGAGGTCCTCGGCCCCAACTCCGTTGCTGCGGGCGCCGTCCAGAGCGGTGGTCAGGCCGACGTGGGCCAGGGCGCTGACGTCCGCGACGTTGAGGGTGTCCTTGACGTCGGAGTCCAGGTAGGCCTTGGCCCAGTGGGCCGCCTCGCCGGTCCAGTCGGCCTCCCGGTCGTCGCTCAAGTCTCGTGCGGCCAGGGCCAGTTCGGCACCCGCGAACTCCATGTCGTCCTGCCAGGAGTCCTCGGGATAGAACGCGCTCGGGAAGGCGGTGACGAGCGGCTTGTCGGGGTCGTGGTCGGTGTCGGCCAGGTTGTAGACGGCGGCAGCCTTGTCCAGCCACTCCCGCGCCTGGTCCGGGTCGCTGTCGGCCGTGCGCTGCGCGGCGAGGGCGAACACCGCGGCCACCCGTCCCGCCAGACTCGGAGTGATCGGCTCGCCCGGCTTGTTGGCGCGGAACACCGGCCGGTGCTTGATCGTGTAGTCCGGGTCGCCGGGCGCTACATCGAGCCGGTCGTCGGCCTCCGGCAGCCGCCACACGTCGTGATCCGTCCGTACGGCGTCGTTGCCCGCGCCGATGCCGACCTGGGCGTAGAGCGTCTCGCTGTCCCCGTCCCACATCTTGTCCACCCACTCCAGCCCGTGCCCGGCCTCGGCGGACAGCGACTCCATGTCGGGCAAGTCCCGCTCGGCGAGCAGGAGTTCGGCGGTCGAGTAGGAAGTGGTGCCGGTGAACTTCAGGAAGTCGCCCGCGTCGAACCAGCCGCCCGCGACATCGGCCGTGACACCGGTCGGGGTCAGCCGCTCGTCGAGCAGTTCCTCGCCCGCCTCGTCGTAGTGCGGGTCGGCGTAGACGGTCGCCTCCTCGTCGGCGAGATGGGACGGGCCGTGGGACAGACCGCCGGACACCACATCGGCGCCGTCGCGCTGCGCCTGCAGGAAGCGGACGTTGTCCCGGACGAGCGGGGTCATCAGCTCGTTCGCGTCGGCGATCCGGAAGGCGGGGGAGCGGCCGGCCGCGCTGCCGGACAGGACGATGCGGTACGTGCCGGGGGTGTCCAGCGCGGAGAGGTCGACGGTCCGCACAGACGGAAACTTGGCGTTCCAGTGGCCGCTGACCGCACCGAGCCTGCCCGCCGTGACCACCTTGTTCTTCGCGTCCACGACCTTGAAACGCGCCCCCGCGAGCGCCTTCGTGGGCCCCATGACGTACGCCTGTTTCGTCTCGCCGCGCACATAGCCGACCTGGTCGACGCGGACGGCCACATGGGTCGAGGAAGGGGTGGCGGCCTCGCCGTAGACATTGAGTCCGACGAGTACAGCGCCGATGCTCACGGCGGTGGTGGTGACCAGCACCACTGGGCTGCGCAATACGTTCATGCGCCCACGGTGCCGGGACCTTCATGAGATGAAGATGAGGACGCCGGGGGTGCGTCCGTCGGGAGCCGGAGTTCGGCGAGCAGGCCGCCGCCGGGGGCGTCCGTGAGGCGGGCGGTGCCGTGGTGCAGACCGGCGACCCAGCGGACGATGGCGAGGCCCGCGCCCGTACCTGGACCGGTCCTGGTGACTCCGCGTGCGAACACGCGTTCCCGGTCCGCGAGCGGTACGCCGTCCCCGTGGTCGCGGACCGTGACCAGCCCCGGTGCGACGCCGACCTCCACCGGCTCGGCCGTCATCGTCACGCTCTCGTGGTCCGGAAGCTCCTCGACCGTGGTCTCCACCAACTGGTCCAGCCGCAACGGCACCAGCTCGACCCGCTGCGCCCCCGAATCCAGCCGCGCCCTGGCGAGCAGCCCGGTGACCAGCCGACTCAGCCGGTCGACCAGCCGTAGTGCCTCGTCGGACGACTCGTTCCGCTCCACGACAAGCCGCAGCGTCGCCAGCGGCGTCCGCAGCTCGTGCGCCGCCTCGGCCAGGAACTGCTCCTGCTCGCCGAGCCCACGCAGCGCGGGCCGCATGGCCCGCCCGGACAGCAGATGTCCTACGGCCGCCGCGCGGGCTGCTCCCTGCGGCACAACGTCCTTACGCGTACG
Organism: Streptomyces sp. P5F9; assembly: GCF_057961495.1. NCBI lineage: Bacteria > Bacillati > Actinomycetota > Actinomycetes > Kitasatosporales > Streptomycetaceae > Streptomyces > Streptomyces sp. P5F9. The sequence continues at coordinate 49,104 of NZ_JBXVPZ010000018.1, forward strand.
ACCAGTTCGGCGAAGGCGAACGGCTTCACCAGGTAGTCGTCCGCCCCGTGATCGAAGCCGGCCACCCGGTCGCTCACCGCGTCCAGTGCCGTCAGCAGCGGGAAGGGCAGCACCGATCCCGCGCGCCGGTGTGCGGCGAGCAGCGTGAGGGAGTCGCCGTCCGGGACCGAGCGGTCGGCCACGACACAGTCGTAGCGATGGACGGACAGCTTGAGATCCGCCTCGGCCAGCGTGTGCGCGAGGTCCACCGCGAACCCCGCGTCACGCAGTCGAGCAGCGACGACGGGCCCCAGCCCGGGGTCGTCCTCCAAGACCATTACGCGCATGGGCCGGAGCTTAGGCGACGTCGGGCCGCGCTCCCGGATGCCGTACGCTGAGTGCGCTGCCCGCCGCCCTGAGTGATCAACTGCTGGGCACGGTGTCCTCGAATGTGGTGCCCGCGCCCCGGTACGCCGCGACCTTGGCGGCGACCTGCGCCGGCGTGAGGACCTGGTCCTTGACGTGCAGGACGTAGTCGACCTGCTCGTCGTAGGCGCGCGGGGTGGAGCTGGTGAGGCCGCCGAAGTCGATCAGCCACTGGTTGAAGTTGATCGACATCGGCCGCTCCGGGAGGTACGCGGCGTCGTGGGTGCCGAAGAGCTGGCCGTCGATGTAGTACTTGATGCTGCTGTTGTCGATGGTCAGCACCAGGTCGTGCCAGCCGTTGTAGCTCTGCCGGCCCTCGGTGTGCTGGTTGACCGCGATCCACGGGTCGGCCTGGTAGGTCTCCCAGGACGTCGTGTAGAGGATGTTGGAGTTCTCGCCCCAGCCGCCGTTGGGGAGGTACTCGAAGTCGTACTCGGAGTAGTCGTCCGCCAACGGGGCCGTGAGGTCGTTGATGGTGAAGAACGTCTGCACGAGGTGGTCGCCGTCCGGCCCCGACTTGGGCGCGTCGTTGAACTTGACCCGGGCCGCGTAGGTGCCGTTCTTGAACTTCCTTGTGTTGGTGACGACTTCGGTCTGCTTGGTGCTCTCGCCGGTGCCGGACGTCGACGTCTCCAGGTTCATCACGGAGTTGCCGCTCGTGCCGGCGAACGTGACGTTCTCGGGCGCCCAGGTGGCGCCGGAGACACCGGGACCGCCGGAACTGGAGCGCACGCTCCAGCCGTGTGACGAGATCTTCGGATCGTTGTAGGCGCTGTAGTTGAAGTCGTCGAACAGCGTGGCGCCGGTGGCCGGGGGATCGGTCGGCGGGTCCGTGGGCGGGTTCGTCGGGTCGTTGCCCGCGGGGGCGGTGCCCCACAGCGTGGCGCCGGACAACTGCGCGGTGACCTTGGACCAGTCGGCGTACGACGTCTGCGAGGCGCCGAAGGAGTAGTCGTCGCTCTGGTTCAGCGGCTGCCACGTCGACTGGTAGAAGCGCAGCTGCATGTCACCGGTGTCGGCACCCGGCGCGAGGGTGCCCGCGCCGGAGGTGAAGCCGATCTCCAGGTAACGGTCCGCCGTGGCCGTCGGGTTGGCGAGCGTGCCGAAGGTGCCCGTGACGTTGGCACAGCCCTTGACGGCCCAGGAACACGCGAAGCGGTAACTCGCGCTCGCCGAGTCCGCCTTGAAGTAGTAGCGGAACTTGACGCTCGCCAACTGCACTGTGCTGGAGCCGGTGTTCTTCACCTTGAACCATGGCTCGGACTGGTCGGCCGTGGCTCCCGTGGCGCTGGTGCGGTACTGCACGCTCAGTCCGTCGCCCGCCGCGCTCGCGGTGGACGGCATCGCGGTGAGCGCGGCGGCGCCCATGGCCACCGCGACGGCGGCGGACGCGGCGGCACGCAGTCTGTTCTTCGCGAACCTCGTGTCGAACCTCTTGTCGAGTCTCATGTCGTGCCTCTCCAGAAAGGTGGGGTGATTCCGGAACGGACAGGTGAGGGGCGGTACTTGAGGGGGGTGGCACTGGAAGGGGATGGCTCAGGGGCGGTACGGGACCCCGAGCGCGTCCAGGCGGGCCGTGTGGTCGTCGAGCCGGGCACGGAAGTCCGCCCAGTCGGTCGCGCCGCTCCAGGCACGGTCGGCGAGGGCGCACAGGCGGGGGTAGGTGAGGTACTCGATGCGCTCGGGCGTCTTGACGAACTCGGTCCACAACTGCGCCTGCGTGCCCAACACCCGCTCGGCCGCGCTGTGTTCGGCGTCCTCGGGGACAGAGTCGTGGGCGTGGACGGCGCGCAGATCCACGACGCTGCCGGGCTGGGCCGGAGGTTCGCCCGGGTCCTCGGACTGGGCGTAGTCGAGATAGGTCGCCCGGTGATAGGCGCTCACGACAGGGTGGCCGCGGCGGGCCGCCGCCAGAGTGTGCTGTGCGTCGCGCCAGGTCATCACCGTGAAATCCAGGGGCAGTTCGGCCCCCGTCTCGGCCCAGCCGACCGGACGCCGCCCCTGTCGGACGAGGAAGTCCCCGATCTGCCCGAGGAACCAGCCGTGCAGTTCCGCAGGACTCGACAGGCCCTGTCCCACGGCCCGTTCGCGGGCGGCGACACTGTGCGTCCACTCGTCGGTGGGACACTCCTCGCCGCCGACATGGATGTACGGCGAGGGGAAGACGTCCATGACCTCGTCCAGGACCGTACGGCAGAAGTCGAGGACCTCGTCGTGGACCCCGAGGACGGTGTCGCACACGCCCCAGCGCGTCCAGACGTCCAGGGTGCGCTCCGGGTTGTTGCCCAGTTCGGGATAGGCGGCGAGGGCGGCCCGTACGTGCCCGGGCATCTCCATCTCCGGCATGACGGTGACTCCGCGAGCGGTCGCATAGCTCACCAGGTCGGCGAGTTCGGCCCGTGTGTACGCCCCGCCGTGCGGGACACCGTCGTACAAGTCGATGCCGGCGGGGCCCACTTGGGACTCGGCGCGATGACCGCCGATCTCGGTGAGCTTCGGGTAGGCGGACACCGGCATGCGCCAGCCCTGGTCGTCCGTGAGGTGCAGATGGAACACGCTGATCTTGTGCAGCGCCAACAGGTCGACGTACCGGCGCAGATAGGAGACGGGCTGGAAGTGCCGGGCCACGTCGAGCATCGCGCCGCGCCAGGGATGGCGGGGGAGGTCGGTGATCTCGACACACGGCAGCACCCACCCGGTGTCGGGCTGCGGGGACTCCGACAGGGCTTGTGGGGGCAGGAGTTGGCGGATCGTCTGGATGCCGCGCAGCAGACCGGTGAGGTGCGCGGCGCGCAGCAGTACGGCGTGCGGGGCGACGGTGAGGCCGTATCCCTCCTCGCCGAGACCGGCCAGTCCGGCGAGGCCGGGGTCGAGCGTGAGGGTCAACCGGCCCTCGGGGGAGGCCGGGAGAGGCAGCCCGGTGGCCGGGGCGAGCAGGGTGCGCAGCAGCTCCGCAGCCGGTTCGGCGCCCGCGCCGATGTGCATGGCGGTTTCGGCGTCGAGCGTGAACTGCCCTGGCCGGACGGCCGATTTGGTGGGTCTGGGGACGAGGGAGAGCACGGAACGCTGTGCGGGCATGGGGCGTCTCCGGGA
>NZ_JBXVPZ010000019.1:0-51058 GCF_057961495.1 Streptomyces sp. P5F9
CGAAACCGAACCCCACCAGACTGCCCGACCAAACAAGATCAGCAAAGGCGGTCGCCGAATCCGCCAACAAAGTCCTTCAGGGAGGGGAGGATGTCAAGTCAACGCGCCTTTCTGACTGGAGAGGTGGCGGCGGTCGTGACAGTGGTGCGGCCCAACTGCCCGCACAGGCTGCCGGATGTGGTGACGGCCTCTTCGAGCAGGGCGAGGAAGTCCGCGACCAGCCCCTCGACTTCGGGCCGGGTGAACAGCGGGCTGCTGTAGCGCCACAGCATCCGGGTGCCCTCGGGTTCCGGGAGCACGATGACGTCCAGGTCGAACTTGGCGCCGCCGTTGCTCGGCAAGGACATCTCCGCCGTGAGGCCCGGACCGAAGTCCAGTACGGGATCGGGCCAGTCGTTCATCGAGATGCTGGTCTGGAAGACCGGATTGCGCGCGGGATCACGCGAGGTGCGGATCTCCCGGGCCACCACCGGGAACGGGATCTCCTGGTGCTCCATCGCCCGGGCCAGCCGCAGGGTGGTGTCCCGGGCCAGGTCGTCGAAGGCACGGTCCCCCCAGTCCGGGAACGACCACGCGCACGTGTTCACGAACATGCCCACGGTCTCCTGCACACCGGGCGTCCGCCGGTTGCGCAGCCCACCGCCCATGATCAGGGAGGGAGCGTCGCAGACCGTGCCGATCAGCACCGTGTACGCGGTCATCAGCACGGCGAACGGGGTGGCACCGGCCCGCCGCGCGAAGTCGCGCACCTTACGGTCGAGTTCGTCGGGCAGCACCAGGTGGTGCGTGTCCCCCCGGTAGCCGAACCGCTCCTGCCTGCGCTCCTCGTGCGGCCACGCGAGCGGCTCCCCGACCGGACCGATCTCACCGGTCCAGTGCCGCACCTGCTCCCGCGCCGCTTCCGAGGACAGCCACGCGTGCTGATCCGCGCAGTACGCGGTGTACGACGTCCCGTCGGCGCCCAGGTCGATCCGGTCGCCCGCGCCGAGTTGGACGTACGCCCGGGCCATGTCGCGCAGCATCAGCCACATCGACCAGCCGTCATGGGCGAAGTGATGCTCCACCTGCACCAGGACGTGTTCGTGCTCGGCGACCCGCAGCAGCGTCCAGCGGACCGGCGGCTCCTTCTCCAGATCGAAGAGGTGGCCGCCCGCCTCACGGACGGCCTCGTCGACCGGACCCGTGCTGTCCACCTCGTCGAGGCTGACGACCACCTCGTCCGACACCACCTGCTCGGGGACGCCGTCCTCCGTGAGCGGGAACCTGGTCCGCAGCATCGGGTGCCGCACGGTCACAGCGGCCAGCGCGTCGCGTAACCGGGCGCGGTCCAGCGGGCCGTGCAGGTCGATCCGGGCGGTTGAGGTGTAGCCGACCGAGCCCGGCGTCATCTGCTCGATGTACCAGATCGCCTCCTGCTGGACCGACAGCGGAGCCCGATCGGGCGCCGGACCTCCCCGGTCTACGGCGTGCCCGTCGTCCGGTGCCGCTGCGGCCGACTGCCCGGTCAGTGCGGCCAGTCTGCGGGGGGTGCCCGCGTCGTAGAGCTCGGCGACGGACGGCTGGACCCCGTGCTCCTCCCGCAGGGCGGCCACGATCCGGGCAGCCGTAAGGGAGGTACCGCCCGCGTCGAAGAACTCGTCGTCCGCCCCGACCGGCCGGCCGAAGGCCCGCTCCCACACGGCGACCATCGAGCCGACCGCGCCGGTGTCCGGCCGAGCCGTACCGGCGTCGTGCCGGATCAGCGTGTCGGCGAGCGCCTGCCGGTCCACCTTCCCGTTCGGGCCCAGGGGCAGGGTGTCCACCGCGCGGACGAGGCTGGGCACCATGTAGCCGGGCAGCAGGGCGTGCAGGCGCTCACGCACCGCGCCCGCCGTCGGCCCGTCGGTGAACGCCCTTACGGCGAGGCCGAGTTCGGGCCGGTGCGGGTCCCCGTACGCCATGGCGTACGCCTCGGCGACCCCGGGCAGACTGCGCGCGGCCCGCTCGACCTCGCCCAGTTCGATACGGAAGCCGCTGATCTTGACCTGCTGGTCGATCCGGCCGAGGATCTCCATCCAGCCGTGCTCGGTCCACCGCGCCCGGTCGCCGGTCCGGAACATCCGCGCGCCCGGCTCCGGTGCCCATGGGTCCGGGAGGAAGCGGGCGCGGGTGAGGTCCGGGTCGTTCAGGTACCCGGCCGAGACGCACGCACCGGCGGCGTACAGTTCCCCGGCCTCGCCGAGGTCGCACGGTGAGCCGTCCTCCCGCAGCACGTAGCAGCGGACGTTCTGGATGGGCCGTCCGTACGGCACGCTCCGCCACTCGGGATCGACGCGGTCGACCACGTGGTCGTTGGTCCACACGCAGGTCTCCGTCGGCCCGCCGAGGGCCACCAGTGTCGCGGAGGGGAACTCGCGCGCGAGGTCCGCGTGGGTGCTCAACGGCACCCAGTCACCGCTGAGGAAGACGCGCCGCAGCCGGTCGCGCGAGGTCCGCGGACGGAGCGCGAGGAAGGGCAGCAGCGTCGTGAACGCCGCAGGGGCGGAGTTCCACAGGGTGATGCCCCGCTCCAGCAACGCGTCGACGACGGCGTCGGGTTCCTCCAGGTCCGCGACGGGCAGCAGCACCAGGCTGCCACCGGCGGCCAGCACGCCGAAGAGGTCGTACACCGACAGGTCGAAGGTGAACGGGACGACCTGCAGCAGCACGTCGTCGGGCGTCACGGCGTGCCGTCGGTTGAACCACTCCACGAGGTTCACCACGCTGCGGTGGCGGACGCCGACCAACTTCGGCTCACCGGTCGAGCCTGAGGTGGTGATGGTGTACGCGAGATCCTCGGGCCCGCCCGGGGGCGGCACTTCGAGGGGCGTCGTCGTGTCGTCGAGCCGCAGCGGGCGTTCCGGTCCGCCTTCCACCGGTACCGGCTGTTCGGCGGGAACGGTGTCCGGCGTGGTGAGGACGACGTGATAGGCGCTGTCCGACGACGGCTCGTCGCGGTCGTCGACCACGACCTCCATCCCTGGGTACGACTCCGCGAGCACGGACCACCAGCCGAGCGGCACCCGGAACGTGCCGTGGGCAGCGCCGGAGTCAGGGGCAACGATGTCACTCAGCACGACGGAGGTGCCCGGCGCGGTACGCGTCAGCACCTCGTGCAGCACGGTGCGCAACTGTCCCGGGCCGCAGAGGCTCCGTACCCGGTCGGGGAGCAGGACGACGCTCACGTCCGCACCGGCGTGGGACGCGTCCGCGAAGTCCTGTGTGTCCCGGGCGAATCGGAGGGTGTCCACCCGGTCGTGCAGGGCGCGGGTCAACGCGTCGTCGGCGCGGCCCAGTACGGCGAGGGCAGTGCCCCGCCGGAGGGCGCCGGCAACCAGATCGGCCACCCGTCGATGGTCATCGCGCGCGGCCTCGCCGGGGTCGCCGTCCTTGCGGTTACGGAGGGCGTGTCCAGAGGGCTTCCGGGGCGGTCGGTCCGCCTCGCCGGTCAGCAAGACCCGGCGCAGGTACGGCAGTTGGGCGGCGATCTCGAACGCGCGGTCCGCCATGCCCGGCGACACGACCAGAGCGGCCGCGCCGAGGGAGCGCAGCGCGGCGACCGCCCGGCCGGGCGGCCAACGATGGTCCAGCGGAACGTAGTAGGCGCCGCAGCGCAGGATCGCCACGATCACCGCGACGGTCTGCGGACTGTGCTCGCCCAGCACCCCGACCGCCGACCCGCGCCGCACCCCGTGCGCGGCGAGAACCCCGGCCAGGCGACTGGTCTCCTCGGCCAACTCGCCGTGGCTCACCACCGAGCCGTCCGGTCCGTGCAGTGCGGGTCTGCGAGGCCAGCGTGCCGCCGCGGCCTCAAGCAGTTCGGGAATGGTCGCCTCGTCCGAGAATTCCGCCTGAGTCGAATTCGCGCTCAACACCAGGTCGGGAAATCCGCCAGGATATTTTGTTTCCCCGTTCAATGGGTTTCCCCAGTCGGTAGGAGTCAATTACCGGCGCAACGGTGAAATAGCCTATCCGCAGTATTTTGCGGCTGTCAAGGCGTATGTCCGGAAAATGGCGCCACTTATGGAACCTTTCGGTCCGTATCAAGAATGCGCAGGTAGTCACGCCGCGACCTGCCACTCCGTGCCCGGTGTCGAGCACCGGCGGTACGATGCGGGCTGCGGCCGGGGCGGCCGCGTGACCGCTGACAGCCGGGCCGGAGCGAGGACTTTGTCGCTGAACGATCAGCTTGAGCCGCGAGGGGAGTCGCGGGATGAACTCTCGGTGTCGACGCCCGGCGGGCCGGTCAACGCGGTGGACGGACGGCGTTCACTGCTGGTTCCGGCCCAGGGCGGCCGCGCGGTGGTGATCCGCGCCGGCGAGACGGTGAAGATCACCGACATCGAGGGGCGCCAGGTCGGTGACCTGTGGGCGATCGACGCCGCCGACCACCGGAAATGGCTCTCCACAAGCCATACCCGCGACCTCCTGGAGCAATTGTTCCCACGGGTCGGCGAATGCTTTGTCGATCAGCAGTACGAGCCGGTCCTGGAATTCGTCACGGACTCGTCACCCGGCATGCATGACATGCTGTTCCCCGCCTGCAACCCGACCCTCTACGAACGGGAAGGACTCACCGGCCATCCCAATTGCGCCGAAAATTTCGCGACCTCGCTCACGGCTCTGGGCATCACCCTGCCCGTGGTACCGGACCCGGTCAACTTCTTCCAGAATTCGCAGCCGGGGGAGCGGGGCCGGCTGGACGTCCTCAGCGCGGCGACCCGACCGGGCGACTTTGTTGTGTTGAGGGCCGTCCGCGAGGTCGTGCTGGTGCTGACGGCGTGCTCGGTGGACTTCTGGCCGACCAATGGTGACCGGTGCACTCCGCTTGGGCTTGATGTGTATCCGGGTGGGGGTGAGGCGGATGGGGTGTGAGTCGGTCGGAACGGGGTGTGAGTCGGCCTGGGGGACTTGAGACTGTCGTACGGCGCTTGCGTTGATGGCGCGGGATTCGGACTGGCTGTACGGGACTTGAGCTGGGGGCATGGAACGCGGGTCGGCCGTACGGGACGTGAGCCGGTCGCCTGAACGTGGCCCGATCGCATGGGACTTGAGCCAGCCGCACCGGAGACCTGACCCGGCCGCCCCGGGGGTGGACACGGCGGCGCGTGGGACGGTATCGCTGGTCCAATGGGGAAAACGCCGGAGGACGAAGCGCAGTCCGACATCCTGACCGATCCCGCCCGCCCGGCCCCTCTCCGACTGCATCGTCCCTTCCTTCTCCTGTGGAGCGGGCAGACCTTGAGCATGGTCGGCTCCGAGGTGTCGGTCCTGGTCCTGCCGCTGATCGCCGTAGAACTCCTCGGGGCCACCACCTTCCAGACCGCCCTGCTCACCTTCTTCGGCTCGCTCGCCTTCCTCCTGATCTCCCTTCCGGCGGGCGTCGTCGTGGACCGGGTCGACAAACGCCGGCTCATGCTCGGCTGCGACCTCGCGCGAATGTTCCTCATCGGGTCGATCCCGGTCGCCGCGTCATGGGGCGGCGTCACCCTTGGGCAGCTCTACGCCGTCGTCGCGGTGGCCGGAGCACTGACGGTCTTCTTCGACATCGCCGCCCAGAGCTACCTCCCGGTGCTGGTGGACCGGTCCCAACTCGCAGACGGCAACGGCAAACTCGGTGCCTCGGCCTCCGTCGCACAGCTCGCCGGCCCCTCCCTGGCCGGAGCCCTCGTCACCGTCATGGGCCTGGCCCGCACCCTCGCCCTGGACGCCGCCTCCTACGCCCTGAGCGTCGTCTCGCTGCTGCTCATCCGCACCCCCGAACCGCCCCGCCTACCGACACCGCCCGGCACACCGCGGGGCGCCGCGTTCCGGGCGGCCATTGCGGAGGGGCTGCGATTCGTCCTGCGCGACCCCGTCCTGCGCGCCATCGTGGCCTGCACCGCCACCAGCAACTTCTTCATCACGGCGATCGAGTCCGTCCAGATGGTGTACCTCACGCGCACCCTCCACGCCCGCCCGGCCCAGATCGGCCTCATCCTCGCCTTCGGCGCGGTCGCCGGCCTCGCCGGTGGCCTGACCGCGGGAAGACTCTCGGCCCGCGTGGGCTCCGCCCGCATCATCTGGCTGTCACTTCTGGTTCCCGGCGCGCTGTACGTGCTGCTTCCCCTCGCCGGGAGCGGCGCGGGCCTCACCCTCTACGCCCTCGGCTGGGCGGCCCTGTCCCTGGCAGCCGTGGTCTACAACACCGCCCAGATCTCGTACCGCCAGGCGATCTGCCCTCCCGAACTGCTGGGCCGGATGAACGCGTCGGTGCGGTGGGTGGTGTGGGGGACCATGCCCCTCGGGGCGCTCTTCGGCGGCGCCCTGGGCACGTGGATCGGACTCCGGCCGTGCATGTGGCTCTGCGCGCTGGGGGCTTGGGGGGCGGGGGTGCTGCTTCTCATGTCTCCGCTGCGGAGGATGCGGGACCAGTGACGCGCCTGAGTCTGTTGGTTGCTCGTGGCCGGGCGAGCCGCGCGGGTCTGGTTACGGCTGTTGACCGGGCGAGTGCACCCAGCAGGCTCACAGATTTCATTAATTATCCCTAACTTTCCATAGTGTTCTGTGGGTACAATGTGCAGCATGGAGTTGCTGCGCATGTCGAAGGCCGCGAAGCGTCTGGGAATCCACCCCATGACGCTCCGGCAGTGGGCGATCGACGAAAAGATCCCGTACACCTGGGTCGGCCGCGAGCGCCGCTTCTCCTCCGTCGACATCGAGAACATGAAGCGCGGCGGTATTGACCGGCCTCGTTTGGAGCTGCTGTACGTCCGCGTCTCCGGCTCCACCGGCCAGGAGACCTCGCTGGCCGCACAGGAAGAGGAGTTGCGGACCACGGCCACCGGGGAAGTCGTCAAGGTTGTCAAGGACCGCGGCTCCGGCCTGAAGGAGAACCGGCCAGGACTCGGCCGGGTCCTGGCGATGGTGTCCGACGGATCGGTGACCGTAGTCCGTGTCACCCATGAAGACCGTCTCGCCCGGTTCGGTGTCGGCTGGCTCAAGCAGTTGTTCGCCGTGTACGGCGTGACTGTGGAAGTACTGCACCCGAAGAAGTCCGGGGGCCGGGAAGAACTCCTCGAAGACTTCATGTCCCTGGTGACCACGTTCGCCGGACGCCTGTACGGCATGCGCTCGGCGGAATCCCGCCGGCGGTTGCTCGCCGAAGCCGCGGAGCGCGCATGAGCCGGAAGCTACCGCTCGCCGACCATGAGACATCCCGCACCGCCTGCGCCCGTGGCAAGCTGCGCACCGCAGTCGATGAGGAGACCGGTGAGTTTCTCAGCGCTTGCGTTGTGGCGGAGCGGGTCGGCTGGGCTGCCGGTCTGGTGTCCGGCATGGTCGCCGATCTGCTGGGCGAGCACTGGAACGCTCTCGACGTGAACGCGCTGGCCTCCGGCGTGGACGCGGGTGGGCAGAAGCTGCCGTCGAATGCCTGGATGGCCCTGCGCCGCCTGGGCTGGACCGTCAAACCTGGTGCCAAGGTCAATGACCGCATCGTCCGCATGGCGCAGGAGCAGGCCGGACGCACCCTGCGCTCCGTGAAGTGGCGATCGGATCTGGCCACCGGCGTCCTCAAGGCGTGGCCTGCCGATCCGAAGAAACGCACTGCCGAGGAGTGGGATGCCGTCCGTGAGGCGGTGCCTGGTGGCCAGTTGCTGCCGTCCGGCATCATCACGTCCCGCACCCGGCAGGTCGTCTCCTTTCACAAGAAGCACGACCGGATGCCGGTGGATGTCTTCGAGCTGGAAGGTGCTCCCCGGATTGCCCGCATGCTGCTTCTGTCCGCCTGTGACAGCCAGCAGGCCACCATCGAGCGCGGCGATGAGCCAGGCCGGGCGCTGCTGCGCCTGCAACTGCCGATCCGCCCGGATCCGCAGTCGTATGCGGACTGGACGTGGGTGGCCTGCCCGATCACGCTGCCCCCGACCGTTCCCGCCGGTGCGGTGTTGCACCTGCCTACCCTGCGCATCCACCAAAGCGCCGTACACGCCGACCTTGCCTACACGCATGCCGTCCCGAAGACGCAGCGCACCGGCCACACGGTCGCCCTTGGCATGGACTGGGGCCTGAACACCCTGCTCAGTGCGGGTGCCGCCCGGCTCCACGACGACGGAAAGATCACCACCCTCGGCAGTGGCGGCATGTTCCGTGCATCCGGCGTCCTGTCGAAGCAGCACCGCCTGCGCCGTCAGTCCGAGTACCTGCACACCAGGGCCGACCAGTACGACCGGCTCATCGGCAGCGGTGAACGGCACCACCTGGCAGACAAGCGTCAGATCCTCGCCGACGAGATCCGTCATGTGTCCGACCGCCGGTCGAATCTCAATGACGCTCTGGCGTGGTCTGCCGCCCGGTGGGCCGTGGACCAGGCGATCGCTGCCGGGGCCACGGCCATCTACATCGAGGATCTCCGCTCGATGGAGGCGCGGGGTATGGGCCGCAACCACAACACCCGCATGTCGCAGACAGTGCGCGGGCAGATCGTGGAGCGGATGCGTCATCTGGCCGCCGAGGTCGGCATCGCCGTAGTGACGGTCCCGGCCCGCAACACCTCGAAGCACTGCCCGCAGTGCCTGGTTCCCTTGCGCCACCGCAAGTCTCCCGACCGGCCGACCGTTCCCGGCTGGAAGTGGGCGATCTGCCCGTCATGCAGCTGGCATGGCGACCGGGACCAGGGCGCCTGGCGCCGGATCGCCGCACGCGGCCTCACCCACCAAGCCAAGACGGTCACCGACCGTGCCAGCGGCGCCATGGTGATCCGCTCCGTGGTGGACAGACTCGAAACCAGGGCGGTCGTCACACCAGCTGCCACCCAGACCGGCCGGGACAGGTCCAAAACGGGACCGACTCGGCGACAAGCAGCATGTCCGACGCCCAGGCGACGCCGGACGCCCTCCTCCGCCTCGGCGGGCCAGTGTCCGGAGGGACACGTTCACACGGTCCGGAGACTGCCTCGCGCGGCCCTCCGGAACCAGGGCGTGACGACGATCAGCACACACCGTCCGCGAGGGGCAGTCCTGGGTGCGGGTTTCCACCTGCACGTCCACGCCTCCCCTCCATGGTGGGAACCTGTACCAGGCGCTACACCTGACTACGTTTCCCTAAGCTGATCAGAGACGCTGACTGGGCTCCGGCGGACACTCGGCGCGCGGCGCGATCCGATCGTCGGCGCTCACGCGAACTGCGGTGCCGGTTCAGCCACCCGCCGTGCCCACGGCACCACAGGCGAGGCCGGTTGATCGAGGTCGAGGTGGCCACCCCTGCTTCCCCCAAGGGGACCGGTGGCTAAGGCCCCGCCGGCAGGGGTGGGCTTACAGGTCGAGGACCGCGCGGAGTGCGTTGTCGACGAGTTCCTGCTGCTCGGGGCCGATGTTCCCGTGCGGCGTGCCGGTCTCGAAGCGGAGCGTGGAGAGCTGGAGGAGATTGACGGCGACGACGGAGGCGTCGACCGGGGTGGCCAGATGCACGCTCATCGCCGTGTCGGGGTGCTGCGCCGGGGCATGCAGGACCAGGACGACGACCGCACCGTAGGCGTCGGCGAGTCCGTCGAGGCTGACGACGAGAACGGTACGGGTGCCTTTACCGGTGTCGACGTCCCAGACGTCGCCCTTGCGGATGGTCACAGGGCGTCGCCTTCGCCCGCCAGGTCGAGGGGTGCGACGGAGGCGAGTTTGCGCGCGGCGTCGAGCGTCATCTGGCGTCGTACGGCTCGCACGATGTAGTCGTTCAGGGACGAGGCGCCGGCGGCGGCGTCGCGCAGCTGTTTGTCCATGGCGTCGGGGATCCGCAGGGTGATGGCAGTCATGACGCCAATTATAGTGGCAGGACTGCCATCACCGCGGCCTTGGGTGTGTTTCGGGGGTGGGTGCTGCTGGACGTTGCTTCTGACGTCGCAGGGGCGCGGGCTTCCCGACGCTCTGGTTGGTGGCGCCGTAGCAGGCCTGGGACAGGGCCGGGCACATGTTCATCCACGACACCGAATACGCCGATCTCACCGGCCATTACTTCCTCGAACGTGTCGGCCGGGCCAGGCAGCCCCGGTGCCTGGTGAGCCGGCTCAACCAACTCGGCTACCAAGTCAGCCTGCACCCCGTCGCCGCGTGACGCGGGGGCACGCGGTTTGCCTCAGCTGAATTTTCGTACCAGGGCCTCAGTATCCGTAGGCGGTGGACCAACGGGTCAGGACGCGCTGCTGGATGTCGGCGGGCCAGCCGTTTTCGAAGCTGCCCTTGACAGGTCGGTCTTCCTTGGTGAAGCGGTCGCCGAGCAGGCAGCAGTAGATGACTTTGCCGGCGCGGTAGGTGTGCATCTCCTCTTCGCTGAGGTAGACCGAGAGTGCCGCGGTGGGCTCGGCGGGGAAGTGGACTTCGCCGTGCTCCGGATGGGTGCGGGTGGCGAAGGCCCAGACGACCTGGTTCAGGTCGGTGATGTCGATGTCGTCCTCGACCAGAAGGATCTTGGGGACACCGAACCCGGCCTTGCTGGCGAAGACCACGTTGCCGACTCGCTGGGCGAGTTCCCCGGCCGGTATGTCGAACGACTCGTGCCAGTCCTGCCTGACGGACACGATCAGCCAGTGGATGGCCGACTCGTAGGAGAACCAGGTCGAGGTGACCGGCAGGCCCGCCTGCCGGAGGTTGTAGAGGATCTCGGCGGCGTGCATGGTTCCGGTGCCGGTGTGGTCCTCCTCCACCGGCGGCCCGGCGGCGACCACCGGCAGGATCGCGCCGTCGCGGTGGGTGATGGCGCTGACCTTGAACAGGGGTTTCGGCGAGGCGTCGGTGGCGTTGTAGCCGGGGTACTCGTTCATCGGCCCCTCCATCACCTCCTCCTCGAAGGCGATGTGGCCTTCGATGACGATCTCGGCCGTGGCAGGCACTGAAAGGTCCACGGTCTCGGCCGGGGTCACCTCGATCCCCTCGCCGAACAGCGCGCCCAGGAAGTGGCTCTCGTCGGCGCCTTCCGGCAGCGGCATGGCGCCGACGTACGGAAGGCCCGGTTCGACGCCCAGTGCCAGCGCGATCGGCATCGGCTTGCCGAGCTTGGCCCACTGGGCGCGGATGATGCCGAGGTGCTGCGGACCGGGGATCAGGCATGCCAGCGTGTCCTTCCCCGCGATCATCATCCGGTTGATCGACCAGTTGGTCCACGAGCCGTCGGGGGTGCGGGCGATGTTCATGCCGTAGGTCTGGATGTAGCGGCCGCCGTCGTTGCCGTGGATCAGCGGGGTCGGGAACGCCAGCAGGTCGATGTCGTCCCCCAGCAGGATGTTCTGTTTGCACGGTGCGCCCGCCGCGTCGACGGTCACCGGCGGGATGCCGGGCCTGCCGCGCGCGGCGACGATCGCGGCCATGATCTCCTGGCCGCCCGATCCGGCCGGCAGGCCCAGCGCCAGCGCGATCCGGGCGAGGGGATGGGCGGGGCCGCTGAGTGCGCCGGGCGCTCCGAGGACTCGGAAGCCGCTGCCTTGGTAGCCGGTGATGTTGGTGAACAAGGGGGCGGGCGCCCTGAGGTCGTAGGAGCGGCGGATGACGGCGCCGATCTCCAGGTTCCAGTCCACCTCGGTATCGATCTGCCGGACTTCGCCGATCGCGGTGAGTTCGGAGATGAATTCGCGCAGGCTGCGCAGGTGCTTCACAGGGGTGCCTTTCCTGGTGTCGGTGGCTCTACTCGCCCCAGCGGGGCAGGTCGGGTACGTCGATGTCGAGCAGCCCGAGTGCACGGCCCACGGTGTGCTCGACGATGTCGTCCACGGTCTGTGGGCGCAGATAGAAGGCGGGCACCGGTGGCATGACGATGCCGCCGGACTCGGTGACCGCGGTCATCGCGCGCAGATGTCCGAGGGTGAGCGGGGTCTCGCGGGCCAGCAGCACCAGTCGGCGGCGTTCCTTCAGGGTCACGTCGGCGGCGCGGGTGAGGAGATTGTCGTTGTTGCTGTAGGCGATCGCCGACAGGGTCCGGATCGAGCACGGCGCGACGATCATTCCGTCGGTGCGGAACGACCCGCTGGCGATTGCGGCGCCGAGGTCGGCCGGCCGGTGGTTGACGTCTGCGAGCGCCGCGAGATCCCGCATGCTCAGATCGGTCTCGTAAGCCCGGGTCTGCTGTCCGGCCCGGGTCACGACCAGATGCGTCTCCACTCCGGCCTTGCGGGCCAGTTCCAGGGTCCGCACGCCGTAGGCGATCCCGGTGGCGCCGCTGATCCCGACCACCAGCCGTCGTACTGTCTCCATCGGTGACCTCATTCCCGCCCGGGAGCAGGGTTGGGCGGCGAATCGTCCGCCTGTCGCCCGGCCAGGACGCGTGGCCCGGCCGCGCGCAGCAGGACCGCCGTCCAGGTGCGCCAGGGGCTCCACTTCTCGGCAATGGCTTCGAACTGGGCCCGATCGGGTTCGTCGGCCAGCTGGTACAGCTCTCGTACCAGCGCCCGCATCCTCGGCTCGTCGGCAGGCAGGACGTCGGTGCATCCGGTGGAGCGGATGACGATGAGCGCGGCGTAGAACGGGCCGATGCCCTTGATGCGCTGCACGTCGGCCAGTGCCGCCTGTGGGCCGAGTGCCTGCAAGCGGCCCACGTCGAGCTGGCCGTCCAGCGCCGCACGGGCCACGCCGTGCAGACGCGCCAGTCGGTCGGGGTCGATGCCGGGAAAATTCTCAATGTCCAGCAACGTCGCCGGCGTCGGCAGCGCGGCGAGTCGTTCGCCCGCGAGCTCGAACGTCGCCCCGTGCGCCTCGCTCAGAGCGGCACGCACGCGCGCCATCTGCGCTCCTGGACGGCGCGCGCTGAGCACCGACCACGCCGCCGCCTCGTACGGCGAGTAGAAAAGCGGCGGCCGCAGTCCCGCAGCGGCACGCTGTAGGAGGCCGACCACCGGGTCGCGCTGTCCCACTTCGGCGAAGTCCCGGGCGTCCAGATCGAGGGACAGCACACGAGCGACCTGCCGCTCGATCGCGGGGAGCTCGCCAGGGCCGTGGGTCAGTGCATGCACACCCCGCTCGTCCTGGCGCAGTTCGACGCCGACCTGACCACGGAAGTCGTCCAGGCAGAACGCCAGCCGCATCACACCGTCGAACTGCGGTTCACCGGCACCGGCCAGGGGCATCCGCTGACCGAAGCCGAAGGTCGCGGACTCGGCCAGCGAGAACTCGCCGACCGGGACGATCGTGAAGCCACGGATCGGCGGGATGATCCCTTCGCCCGGGCCTCCGTTGCCATCGGCCCTCGCGGTCATGGCTGCTCCTCGGTCAGGTCGGTGTCGCAGTTGGCGTAGAACCTGTGTGAGAACACACGTATCCGTCTTGGTGAGTTGGTCGGACAGTGCGGCGTCAACTGCTTGGACGGCGTCGACGGGCCGCGGTGTCGGCGTTGCCGCGTCTGCGGTCACCGGAGTCCGTTGCCTGGCTGTCCTCCACGTCGACGTGGCGGGCGATGAGACCTTTTCCGCTCCCCAGGTCCGCGATGAGCTGCGAGGCCGTTCTTCACGTCGGTACCTCCGAAGGCGCAGCTGACAGGCGGGCTCGTCTGCTCGGCGTGTGTGCTGGGTCACCGCGTGCGGGCCGTCAAGGCGAACTGAGCGTCGGTCAGCTGGAGGGGCGTAAGGGCGGCGGTCACCGGGCGCTGGCCACGCAGAGTGGCGTGCGACAACAGGAGATCCGGGCTCCCGTCGGGCTGCTCGGCCAGCGGCTCGGGGTACCAGCGGTTACAGGGCCTCGGCGGCCGCGATCATGGCCGCGATGACCTGGGGGAAATCCGCCGAGATCGCCTTTCCGACCTCTTCTCCGTGGGTGTCCGCGGCTGGTCCGCTGACCTCCATCCGGTAGGTGATCGACGTCCCTCCGCCGGCCAGCGGTTCGAGCCGGTGCGCGACACGGAAGACCAGATCGCCCAGATCCGTGACGTCGGTGAGTAGGCGATTCTCCTCCAGCTCGGCGATCGTGCTGGTCAACGTGTCCTCGCCAGGCGGCTTCATCTGAAAAGTGGCGCCGACGGCCAGTGGGCCGTCCAGAGCGATCGTCTCGATCCCCTCATTCCAGGCACCCCATCCGTTCACGTCGCTCAGCAGCTCCCAGAGTGTCTCTGGAGTGGCTTCCGTGGTCAGCGTGTACTCAGTCGTCCACATAGTGTCCTCCGGCCGTGGATTGTCTTCACTTGGCTTGTTTCGGGCCATCCGATTACCAGCATCGGCACAATCGGCGACGGTCGCCCGCGTGGTGGTGATCGACGTCGCTTTGATCAACGGACAAGCCGAGTCGCTCGGTGTCCGACCTGCACGGTGAAGGTCCGGCTCGCATCGCTGATCCGCGTCCCACCAGCCGACGGCGGCGGATCTGAGCCACTCAAGTGGGCGGACGGCGGAGGCCGACTATGGAGCGTAGATCAGTCCGTCGGAGACGGCTGGGTGTTCGCAGCGGCTGCCGCCGCTTCGCGGATCAGGCGGACCGCCTTGGGGAACACCGCCGTCCACGGAGACTGGTCACGGTGCTCCACCTGCGCAAACTCGCCACCATGGACCTCCTCGGCCAGCTCTTCGGGGTCACCGCCATGACCATCAGCCACGCGCGACAAGAAGTCCGCCCGCTCCTCGAAGCCCACGGCCACCCCGTCAGCGCCTCTACCGCCCGCCTCCGGACACCAGCAGACCTCGCGACGTTCCTCGCTCCCGACCCCGCCAAGACCAAGGCCAAAAAGACGAGTTAAAGATCTGCACGCCCTAAGTGGGAGGCCGCAGCGACGCGGTTCTACTATTGAAGCTGCAGCTTGTCGCCCCAAGAACAGCGGCGGCCTTCACCGTGCGGCTGCGGCCTTTGAATGTGCGAATCATTGCGTTCCTGGTCCAGTCCGGCAGTCGATGATCTTGTTATTGGCAGTGTGCCGTATTCTCGCTCCCAGTGAGGATGTCAGGATAAGCACCTGTCCGTGTTGGCGCTGCGTCCACAGATTCTTGGCTTTGCGTCTACACCTGCACCGGCAGGGCCGATGTGTTCTCAGTAGGTGATCTTCAAGTCGACACAGCGTAGTTTGATTGTTGCCCATAGTGATCGACCTTGGTCGAGACAGTGGGGGTGTACACCAGGGGGCGGTAGGTGGCTAGAGGCGCGAGGCAGCCTCGCCGATGCAACGGGCACGGGCGGCGCGGGACGTCTGGCCGAACTCGCACAGGGCCACTGGCCCGTGGAAGCTCTGCATCACGTGAGGGACGCGACCTACGCTGAGGAAGCTTCCAAGATCCGCACGGGCAACGCGCCCCGCTCCATGGCCACCCTGCGCAACCTCGCCGTCGGCCTGATGCGTCAGGCCGGCTGGACCAACATGGCCGCCGCAGCCGACCACTACTGGTCACGTCCCGACCACGCCACCGCGCTCTTCAAGATCACCTGCTGAGAACGCAATAAATGACGTCTCGTAAACGGATGTTGGAGAAGGCTGGAGTGTTCCTGGACAAGGTGGGGCTACCCGGCGAGGGCCAGGTTGTGGAGTCGGGCGACGCCGAGGATGGCCTGGTGGACCCCGTCGCCGCGTAAGCGGCAGTCGCAGAGGATCTTGTAGGTCTTCATTCGGGACAAGGCGTGTTCGACGCGGGCTCTGGCCCGGCGGTGAACGGCGTTGTCGGCTTGTTGCTCAGGCGTGAGCGGTCGGTCTTTACGTGGCCAGTGCGGGATGAGGGCGGGTGTGCCGCGATAGCCGCCGGTGCCGAGGATAGGCACGTTCACGACACGGTCCACGCCCGATTCCCGGTAGGCACCGGCGTCGTGGCAGTTGCCGGGCAGTAGGCGTCCGGCCGCCACGACCAGTCGGGTGTTGGCGTCGATGACAACCTGGTGGTTGGTGGAATAGCCGTAGTTCTTACTGGAAGCGGCCACGCTCCTGTCGCGGGTCGGGACCGGGGTGCCGTCCACGATCAGGACCGTGTCGGTCGGGTGCCTGCGCCGGACCGGGGCCAAAGCAAGAAGTGGAGCGATGCGATCGATGACCCGGTCCGCTGCCGACTTCGAGATCCCGAACAGAGGCCCCAGCTGCCGCATCGTCAGGTTCGTCCGCCAGTACGCCACCAGCAATATACGGTCCTCCAGAGGCAGGGCCCACGGCCGGCCGCCGGTGGGCTTGCGTCCACCCCGACGCCGCACGGGCACCACGAGCTTGCGGAACTGCCGCTCGTTCAGACCCGCGAACAGACCAACCCACTCCGGCCCAGCCGCTGGCACCACAGCATCCACACCAAGATCATCACATGCCTGAACAGGGCTTACGGGACATCGTTTACGAGCTCGTGCATGGTTGGCGTTGGCACGTCGAGGACCGCGGCTTGCCTCCAGGTTCACTTTCGCGGATCGCCGGAGAGCGCGGCAGTCTGCTGGTGCGCGAGGAGCCCGGCTACGGCTTGGACGATGTCGGTCATGTGCTCGCGGCGGCCGTGGTGCCGGGCGAGCGCCCGCCAGTTCTTCAAGTGCGCGATCCCGTGCTCGACCCGGATGGCGGCGTGAGGAGTGGGCTTTGCGCTGGCGCCAATGCATCTCCTCGTACCAGTCCGGGGCGTTCTTCTTGAACTTGCGGTGCGGTGGTGTCACTACGCGCCCGCCTGTCTGAGCGCCCAGTCCCTAGATGAACTTCTCCCGGTCCTTGCGTCCGGCAGCCGGGCGGCGGACCCGGATCTCGGTGCCGTCGATGATCCCGGCCTGCCCGCTCGCGCCGAGATGGTCGATGACTTCGGCGAGCGTACGCAGGCGGACGTCGAGGGCGACGGTGCAGCCGCGCATCGCCAACAGCGGCCGTATTTCACCGATTGCGCGCGTGATGGTGGAGCGGTCGACTCCGAACCAGCAGGCCAGCACGTCATGGGTGGCGCCATGACGGAGGTGGACGAGGGTGGCTAACAGTCGGTCGATGAAGACCAGCTTGTGTTTCGCCCCGGCCCCTACGGCCCGCCGGCGGGGCCGTGACGCGAGACCGGCCTGGTGGCACTCGTGCCACAACGGGCCGATCTCGGCGACGAGTTCGGCGATCACTCCGGGCGTCAGCCCCGTGATCCGCTGACTTCGCATGATCGCCGCACGTGCTCGGTTCCCCACCACACCAACCATGATCAACGATCACGGTCCTAGGCATGCCACCGCCAGCCATGCACGAGCTCGTTAGTGCGGCTTCATCGGCCCGACCAGGGCCTGATGGCGGTACTCGCTCGGGGAGAGGCCGTACGCGGCCTGGAAGGCGCGGCTGAAGTCGGAGGCGCGGGGGATGCCCCAGCGAGCGGCGACGGATTGGATCGGCATGGTGCGCAGGGCGGGTTCCGCCAAGTCGAGGCGCGCCATTTCCAGTCGTTGGCTGCGGATCCAGGCGGCGACCGTTTCGCCTCCCGACTGGGAGAAGACGCGGTGCAGATAGCTGACGGAGATGTGGTGCTCGGCGGCGATCACCGAGGGTGCGAGTTCGGGATCGTGCAGGTTCCGTCGGATGAACGCCCGAATCTCCCCCAGCATGACCCGCCTGCGAGCATCTTCTGGCACCGCAGCCTCGGTATCCAGTTCCCGGGCCAACCAGGCGGCCACCAGGTCGACCACTATGGTTCCCAGACGGGCAGCTTCGGCTGCCTCCAGGACGGCAGCTTGTCGGTCAAGGCCAATGAGGAACTCCGACAGCAGCGCGCACGTACCCTCCCGCCCCGAGAATCCCAGGCCCAGTACATCCCGCACTCGATGGGGCGACAGCGCGAGCAAGGACATCGGGAAGTCGACGCCCACTGCTTCGACCCGGGGTTCCCCTCGGCCGATGGCGCGGGTGGCGAAGGCCCGTAGGTCGAAGGGATCCGAGCCCCTGACCATGTGCAGATCGCCTGCCCCGAACGCAGTTGTCGGACCGTTGTCAAGATTCAGGGCCATGCTTCCGTCGAGCAGCAGCGTCAAGTTGTACAGCTCCGGGTCCGAACGCCCTGCCATGACCGAGGTGCGTCGGAACCGTGTTGCCGGGAACGATGAGCGCAGGAGGGTCACCGGCCCCAGTTCCAGGCGCCGCATCTCCGCCTTGAAGTTATCGGCGTGATCACTGGTCACCTCGCTGGCCCGCGAATGCGCGAGCAGTTCCCGCCAGCTGTCGAACCGTTCTTTCGCAGTATCGCCTTCGCCCCGGAAAATGCTCCCTGCCATAGCAGCCACTATCCGCTCCCATCAGGTTTTTTCCGTTGCCCGTCGGCAGCATCTCACTATCATCAGCGGTCTCGCGGCAGACCCCCAACCTGCACGCTTTCTGGAATGGCCTGGAGGTCGACCGCATTGCCTGAGCCCTGCCCTCACCCTCCTGCACCACAACGGCCGCACCGAGGGCGTGGACACCCACACCATCATGCGCCAGATGCACGGCCGCGCCAGCTTGGCCCAGGGGGCCTTTCGCATCCGACCGGGCCGGCGGCGTGCTCTATCTCGCTGTTTCCCAATCCGACGAACACATCGGTGCTCACGACCGGGAGGGCAGCTCCCTGTTGTCGTCGCACTCCATGTGGGCGTCGCTTCCGTCACTCATGCACCACACCGCTGATGCACTGGAATCCGGACACGTGCTGGACCGCTACCGCCGCCCCAGCGACGAGGACGACTTTTTGTTGTGGGAGGTGTTCCCGGACGCGGCCGACAACTGACCCCGCAACGCTCATGAGCGTTGCGGGGTCAGAGATGGCTTGTCGGACGGGCTGCAAGGGGCCTCGCGCCACTATCTTCGTGAACATGACATTGCACCTCTGGATCCCGTCCGCCGTGATCGCCGCAGTCGCTGTGTTCGCGACTGGTTGCGGAACTCAACGCGCCACCGGCCGTCGGCAACATCGGTGGCAGTGACCCGGCGGAATCGCGTCGATGTACACCTGCATACGGTCCATGTGCCCTGGTGGTCCTCCCGCGGCAGCCCCCGCTGCGGTTCGGCCGGTCGTGCCCGAGCGTCGCGTGGCTGATCGGGGCAGATGGAGAACTGGAACGCGAGTATCTAGGGTCAGCACGTGGCTTTCATCATGGTGTGCGAAGACGACGCGGCGGTCCGCGGCATCCTCAAGCGCGCCCTGGAGCACGACGGCCACACCGTCTCCGTCGCCGCCACGGCTGACAGCCTGCTGCGGCAGCTCGTACCGGCGCCCCAACTGGTCGTCCTGGATCTCGGGTTGCCGGACGCCGACGGTCGCGATGTCTGCCTGGCCCTGCGGGCTCGCGGCGTCGACGTGCCGGTGTTGATGCTCACCGCCTTGGACGGCCTGCATCACAAGGTGGGCGGCTTCGAGGCCGGCGCCGACGATTACATGACCAAACCCTTCGACATCCCGGAACTGCTGGTCCGTGTCCGGGCGCTGCTGCGCCGGGCCACCGTGGCGTCCGCACCGCACGAGGTCGTCCTCGATCCGGCGAAGCACGTGGTGACCTACGATGCGGTGAGCATGAGCCTGACCCCGACCGAGTTCCGGCTACTGGGCCGCCTGATCGCCTCGCAGGGCGACGCGGTACGCCGCCACGCCCTCGTTGCCGCCGGCTGGCCGCACGGGGCCCAGGTCAGCGACAACACCCTCGACTCCTATGTGCGCCGGCTGCGGACCAAGCTCGGTCCGCTGGGCGTGGCCGAGCGGCTGGCGACCGTCCGCGGCGTGGGCTATCGATGGCAGTGACGGGATTCCGCCGAAGCGTTGTCGCGCTCACCGTGCTGATCGCCACCGCAGTGGTCGCGATCCTGGTGGTGGTTTCGCATGTGCTGCTGAGCAGGGTGACGGATGCCGACGCGCACGATCTGGCCCGTACGCGGGCCGAGGCGGTCGCGGCGAACGTCAGCGTCAAGGGCGGCCGTGTCGTGCTCACGGAGAACGGCAGCGAGGCGCTGGACGAGGTCGCCTGGGTGTATGCCGATGGCCGTCTTGTCGACGGGGACGTGCCGCCGAGCGTGGTCGGGCGCGTCGAGGAGCTGGCGGACTCGGGGCGATCGCAGACCGCGACCGTCGGCGACTATCTCTTGTTCGCTCGGCCGGTTCCGGCCGGCGGCCACCACGTCATGGTGATCGTCCGGGTGGATCTCACGCCCTATGAGACGTCCGAGCAGCGCAGCCTGACCTTGTCGCTGATTCTGGGCGGCCTTACGGTCCTCCTCGCCGGCGGTGTGGCACACCTCGTGGTGCACCGTGCGCTGCGCGTCGTGCACGAGATGGCCGCCCTCGCCGACGACTGGGGCCATCACGAGCCCGGGCGCCGTTTCAACCTCGGAGCCCCCCGTGACGAGTTCGGGGAACTGGGACAGACCCTGGACCGCCTGCTGGAGCGGGTTGACAACGCGCTGGCGGACGAGCGCAGGCTCACCGACGAGATCGCCCACGAGCTGCGGACACCGCTCACGGTCCTGCGAGGCGAGGCGCAGCTGGCGCAGCTGTCCGGCGAGCCGGTGGTGCCGGAGGTGGTGCTGAGCGAGGTCGACCGCCTCAATGCGGCGATCACGACGATATTGCGCGCAGCGCGCGCACGGACGGAGGAGGGGACCCGGTGTGATCTGCGCTCCGCCGCGCGGCAGGCGATCGGCAGCCGTGCGGTCGAGGTCGCCTTCCCGGCGAAGGTCGAGGTGGCTTTGGCGCCCGACGTCGCTGTGTCGCTGCTGTCACCCCTGCTGGAGAACAGCCTGCGGCATGCGAAGTCCCGTGTGTGGATCACCGCGCGCAGCCAGGGCGAGGCCATCGTGGTGGATGTCCTGGACGACGGGCCAGGGTTCGATCCCGCTGAGGTCGACCGGGTCTTCGAAGCGGGCGTGACCGGCGGCGGCGGGTACGGGCTGGGGCTGCCGGTGGTCCGGCGTATCGCTGCCTCGGCCGGTGTGGAGGTCCGGGCGATCGCGGACGGCCGCGGTCACGTCCAGGTGACACTCCCGGCCGCGAAGGCGGCCACGTAGTCAGGTTGCTTGCAGGTTCCCTGCGTAAGCCTCCCTGCATGACAACGACAACGGAAGCACGCCCACGCAGCGGGCGCCTCATGCTCAACAAGGTCCCCGAGGTCACCATCTGGTTCTGGGTGATCAAGATCCTGTGCACCACCGTGGGTGAGAGCTTCGCCGACTGGATCAACATGAAGCTGGGCGTCGGCCTGGTGAACACGGCCTGGATCTTCACCGCGGTGTTCGTCGTGGTCCTGGCCGTCCAGATGCGGCTCAAGCGGTACGTCCCGTTCCCGTACTGGCTTACCGTGGTCGTTGTCAGTGTCACGGGCACCCTGTACACCGACATCCTCACCGACCAGCTCAACGTGCCGCTGTGGATCAGCACCGCCGTGTTCTCGGTTCTGCTCGCCGTGGTCTTCGGCGTGTGGTGGCTGCGCGAGCGCACCCTCTCGATCCACTCGGTCACCACGCTTCCGCGTGAGTCGTTCTACTGGCTCGCGGTTCTCGTCACCTTCGCGCTCGGCACCGCGACCGGAGACTGGACCCTGGAGCTCACCGGCTGGAGCCCGGGCGCCTCGGTGATGCTGCCGCTCGGCCTCATCGCGGCGATCACGCTGCTGTGGAAGTTCGGCGCGAACCCGGTGCTGTCCTTCTGGCTCGCCTACATCCTGACCCGCCCGCTGGGCGCGAACATCGGTGACTGGCTCGCCTCCCCGAAGGTCGCTCAGCCGGGCGAGCCGACCGGCCTCGCGCTGGGCACCTTCACCACCAGCCTGATCTTCCTCGGCCTGATCCTGGCCACCGTGGCCTACCTGACGGTGACACGCTCGGACGTGACCGAGACCTACGAGGCCGCCCACGCCACCCACGCCACCGGCGACCTGCGAAAGGAGCGCGTCGGTCTGGCCGGCTTCGGACTGCTCGCCGTCGCCACCATGAGCCTGCTGGTCTGGGCCAACAGTCAGCCGCACACCGGCCCGGCGCCGGAGGCCGACAACACCTCCGCCGTCCAGATGGCTCCCGGCCAGGCGGTGAAGAAGTTCCCGCCCGCCAAGGTCGCCGCGCTGAAGAACCTCGCCTCCACCTCGCTCAAGGACGCACGCTCGGGGAACGCGAAGGGAGCGCACACGGCCGCCCAGTCGCTGCGTGATCTGTGGGACGCCGACCAGGCATCGCTGCAGCCGCTGGACAACACCGGCTGGACCTCCATCGACGCCCAGATGGACAAGGTGCTGGGGACCTTCGGCATCGACCACTCGAATCCGCCGATGCCGCCTGCGCAGCAGGAGAAGGAACTGAACGCCCTCCTGACGGACATGGGCTGACAGACCCCCTGCGCCCCGGCGACGGGTCGAGTGTGCGGGGCCGCGCCGAGAACCGCGCCGCCTCGGCACACGCCGACGAGCTGTGGTCAGTGCAGGCGGCCGCCTGTGTCAGCCCGGGCATGTCCGCGGACTCACGTGGGCGGTCGAAGCCGGCGTCTCAATGGCTTCGACCGCCCGCTGTTCCTCCAAGCTGATCGAGGACAAGGCGCTTCATGAAAGGCGGTGTCCGATCCCGCGCGCCGTGCCGATGGTCAGCGCGCTGCCGGCCTCACGCAGCTTCCGTCGCAGCCGGGTCAGGTACTGGTCCAGCGTGTTGTCACTGACCTGAGCACCCTCCGGCCAGCCCGCCGCGACCAGTTCGCGGCGCCGAACGACGCTCCCGCCCGCGGCCACGAGTGTGGCCAGCAGCCGGAACTCCGTGGGGGACAGGGCGACGGCCGTGCCGTGCACGGTGACGCGGTGGCCGACCGCGTCCAGAATCAGGTCCCCGACCGCGATCGCCGCGGCCGGCGCAGCCCGCTTCACGGACGCACGCAGCCGGGCGGTGAGTTCGGCCAGATGGAAGGGCTTGGCCAGGTAGTCGTCACCGCCTGCCGAGAACCCCGACAGCCGGTCCGCGAGCTGTTGCCGGGCGGTCAGGAAGATGACCGGGGCCAGGAAGCCGTTGGTGCGCAGCGCCTGGCACACGTCCCGACCGTCCGCGTCGGGCAGCCCGATGTCCAGGACAACCGCCGCGATGTCGCCGGTGGCCAGCCGCAGGGCGGTGGCACCGTCGGCGGCGAGGACGGGCTCGAAGCCCTCCTCGTACAGCCCACGGCGCAGCACGTCCAGCAGCACGTGATCGTCCTCAACGACCAATATTTTGTGACGCATGGTCTCCCTTAGGTGGCCCGGCCGGGCGGGTCGTCCGAGATGAGTGATTCGGGCGGCCAGTGGGCCATGGCCGACGGACACGCCGCCAGGCGTGCCGGCGACGAGTCGCTGCGGCATCGCTCCGCGTGGAGCGCGCCAGAGTCACCGTGGTGCCGTGCCCCAAGGGGAACGCCCATCCCCTGAGAGCGCCCCTTTCCCTTGGACCACCTGACGTAGGTGAACGGGCAGATATGAATGACTGCAAGGGTGTAGACGTTTGTCGCACTGTAGACAATCGGCGAGTGGGAG
Source organism: Streptomyces sp. P5F9 (assembly GCF_057961495.1). Taxonomy (NCBI): domain Bacteria; kingdom Bacillati; phylum Actinomycetota; class Actinomycetes; order Kitasatosporales; family Streptomycetaceae; genus Streptomyces; species Streptomyces sp. P5F9. The sequence goes on from NZ_JBXVPZ010000019.1 coordinate 23,364, forward strand.
GCGTTCCCGGGCTTGTGCGCCCTTACCTGTCCGTCGGCTCGGCGGCGTCATACTTGCTCAGCTCGGTCGAGGGCGGCGCCCGCCCCGACGTCATCATGATCACCGCCGACCAGGACATGTGAGGACCTTCCCATGACCGGCGTGAGTTGCGAGAGGCGGTCGGCCGGCGAGCTTGAGACCGCCGTCATGGTCGCGCTGTGGGACGCCGGGGTCCCGCTCACGCCAGGACGGGTGGGGAGCGAACTCGGCTTCGGCCTGGCCCGGACGACGGTGGCGACGACGCCGGCGCGTCTGCGCGAGGAGGGCGTCGTCAGCCGGGAACGCCTGGGGCGCGGCTACGCCTATCTCCCCGTGGAGGACGTCCCCGGCCTGACCGCCCGGCGCATGCACACCGGACTCGACCGGGACACCGACCGGGAGACGGTCCTGGCCCGCTTCGTCGCTCAGCTCAGCTCCGGCGAAGAGCGGCTCCTGGAGCGTGACGAGCGATGACCACTGTGCCGCCCGTACCGCCGGCCCTGCCGCTCTGGGCGCCGTAGCTGGGCCGCCGGACGCTCGACCGGTTCGTTCCCGCCGCCGCGCAGGCCCTCTCGGCGCTGCGCTCTCTCCTGGATCGGAACCAGATCGGCACGCCCACAGGCTGAACGCGTTGTCGCAACCCAGGCGACCGGCAACGGCCGTTCATACGACCTCACCCGCGATTGATCGAGGTGCGGCCGTGACATGACGAGGGCCGTGCGGGTTCTTCAGGTCTGAACAAGAAGTGGGCCCGCGCGGCCTTGTCCAGTCCTGCCTTCTGCGGTGTGAGTCGCCAACGTGTCGGCGAGTCGCTCGATGAATTCGAACCCCAGTGGCAGGCGCGCTGCGAGGGCGGGCGTCATGACCGGCGCCGTGGTGCTCGCCGCAGGCAGGCCGGCGCGGAACCGAAGTACGAACTCACTTTCCGTGACCGGCTGGTGGTCAGGCTCGTCCACCTGCGCACCGGCCTCACCCACGAGGCGCTCACCGTGGCCTACGGCGTCGGCTCCTCGACTGTCGGCCGGGCAATCGCCGAGATCCGCACGGTGCTCGCGGAGTGCGGCTTCGCCGTGCCCGACCAGCCCGGTCTACGGCTGCGGACGCTGGAGGACGTGTTCGCGTACGCCGAGGCAGAAGGCGTCGTGCTGCGGCTGGACGGTGTCGAGGCCCAGGTCCGCCGCCCGAGGGCGGGAAGGCACGGACGCCCGGCGTTCGCTTCGGGCGAGCGCAGGCAGAACACCATCAAGACCACCACATTCAGCGACGGTCAGGGCCGGATGCTGAACTCCGGTTTGGAGCGGGCCGGCCGAATGCACGACCAGACCGCCGTGCGCACCGGGGGCATCGTCGAACAGTTCCGCCAGCGCCCCAGTGTCAAGGCCAAGGTCGGCTCCGGCTATCGCGGGCTGTCCAAGGAGTTCCCCCACCAGGTCAGCGCTCCTCCGAAGAAGCCCACGGACGATGCCTGCGAGGGCGACAAGCGGGCCTGGCACGAGGCCGGACGCCGGGAGTCCTCGGCGCGGATCCGCGCCGAGGACACCAACGCCGAGCTACGCCAGTGGGCACCGATGCGCAGATTCACCGGGCAATCGCCGGCCTGATCTCTGACCGCGCCACCAAGCGACCCACCCGCCGCGAGCACAGCACCGAACTCGTGATCGCCCGCGACACGGCCGGCTGACCATCCACCAACCGAACCACCAGGCCCGCATACTCACAGATCACTCGCGGGTGCGGTCGTCAGTCGTGCGTCGGCGCCTGGGTGGTGCAGTTCAGGGTGACGCCGGTCGGGACCAGGCGCTCGACGGAGCCGGGTCGGCCCCCGCTGGCCGCCAACTGGGCGGCGTTGAGGTAGCCGATGAAGAGCTGCTTGCCCGCGGGCATCGCCGAGGGGGTGAACACCAGGTCGACCCTGCCGTTGCTCTGCCGCTCGCCGCTCATGACCTGCGTGACTCCGGGGCCCTGGCCGTGGTCCAGGCTCGCGTCGTCGCCGGACCCCAGGCAGAACTCGCCGACCTTGATGATCACCGGGAGCCCTGCCTTGGCCAGGGCAGCTTGGAGGCCGGCGTGGTCGCTGAAGTACTTCGCCTTGTCCCAGCTGACGTGGACCGTGCCGTCAGTCTTGGTGTCCACGCTGAACGCGACGGTGTGGATGTGCACGGAACCCGCCCCGGTGCTGTTCCCGGCAGCGGTCGGGGCGGTCGCCGGATTGCCGTAGCTGCTGACGCCGAGCGCCAGCCCGGCCGCCGCCGCGGCGACGACGGAGACCTTGGCGAGGCGCTGCCGCCGGGTCCGGGCCCGGCCTGCCGCGGCGATCCGCTCGACCGGGGCGTCCATGGTGACGCCGTCCATGGACTGCCGCAGGGCGCCCAGGACCTGCTCGGCCTCGATGGTGCCCTCGTTCATGCTGTGCAGGCTCATGGCCTGACCTCCAGGTTGTTCGTGCTCACGAAGTGGCCGCGCAGGGTCGCTACGGCCCGGGCCAGATGGGCGGTGACGGTTCCGGGTGCTATCCCCAGAGCCGCGGCCGTGGCCTTGGTGTCGAGGTCGAGGAAGACCCGGAACGCGATCACCTCGCGCTGCCGCTCCGGCAGGCCGCGCAGCGCGGCGAGCAGGTCGGGGTCCAGCCCTGTGTCCGGACCGCGGTCACCGGCGGCGATCTCCGGGGCGTCGGGGGCGACGTCGATGGCGACCTCGCGCCGCCGTCTGCGCCACCACGACACCCGGGTGTTGAACGCGGTCCGGACCACCCAGGCGCGGGGCGCGGGGTGCCGGCGCACCACGTGCCACGACGTCCAGGCGCGGGTGAACGCCTCGGCGACCAGGTCCTCGGCCAACTGCCGATCACCCACCCCGGCCAGCACCGCCCGCAGGCAGACGTCCCGATTGGCCTCGTAGAACTCGCTGAACTCCAACTCCTTCACACCCCCTGAACGCTTCGGGGCCGCGATCGGCTTACCTACTCTGGTGGCCGGCTCCAACGGCAGTCGTCCAAGGCGGAGTTGAAGCCAGCGTGACAGCGGGTCGTCCGGGTGGGGCCAGGCTGAACAGCTCCCGGGCGCGGGGTAGCCGGTACCTCAGGGCGTCGGGCTGGATCGTCAATCGTTGCGCAGTCTCGCCGGCGCTGCCCACGGCGCCCAGCCATGCGGTGAGCGAGGCGGCGTAGGCGGTGCCCCGGGTGCGGTCGTCGGCGTACGCGTGAACGTACCCAGGCGGGTACGGATGAACGCGGACAGGTTCCGATGCCCTCGCCACGCCGGTTCCGGGCGATGCGTCGCCTGGCCAGAGGTGATCGGGTTGAGGCTGGGCGGAGAGATCTGCTGTCGGCCGTCGGCGTTCGGTGTCCCTGGTCACAGCGGAATCGGGAACCGTGGCCGTTGCCCTCCCGTGTCCTTGAGGCGGTGGGGGTGCGTGCCTCGTTCCCGGAGGCAGCCTGTCAGCCTGTCAGGCCGGTGCGGTAGGCATGGATGACGAGGTGTACGCGGTCGCGGGCGTCGAGTTTGGCCAGCAGCCGGGCCACGTGGGTCTTCACGGTCCCGGCGCCGATGCAGAGCCGGTCGGCGATCTCGGCGTTGGACAGCCCTTCGGCAATGAGCAGAAGGACCTCGTGTTCGCGGCTGGTGACGGATCGTGGGAGCGGTGAGGGGGCCGGCCGGGTGGTTGCGGAGGCGGGCCGGTCGGTGTAGGCGGCAATGAGGCGTCGGGTGAGGCCCGGGGCGAGGAGGGCCTCGCCGGCGGCGACGGTGCGGATGGCGGCGTGCAGGTCGTCGGGCGGTGCGTCCTTGAGCAGGAAGCTGCTGGCTCCGGCGCGCAGTGCTCCGAAGAGGTACTCGTCCAGGTCGAAGGTGGTGAGCACCAGGACGCGGGCATGGCCGGCGGCGGTGATGCGGCGGGTGGCCTCGATGCCGTCCATGTCGGGCATGCGGACGTCCATGAGGACGACATCGGGCCGGTGTTCGGCCGCTGCGGCGACCGCCTCGCGGCCGGTGCCGGCGGTGCCGACGACGTGCAGGTCACAGGCGGTGTCCGCGATTCCGGACAGGCCGGCGCGGACCAGTTGCTGGTCGTCGGCGACCAGCACGCGGATCGTCATGGTCGTCCCGGTGGCGGGGCGGGCAGTGGCGAGGGGCCGACCGGGAAGCGGGCGTGGACGCGGAAGCCGCCGGACGCGTTCGGGCCGGCCTCCAGCGTGCCGGCGTACAGCGTGACCCGTTCGCGCATGCCCGGCAGGCCGCGCCCGTCACGCTGCGGGGCCGGCGGGGCGGTGCCGTCGTCGGTCACGGTGACGGTCAGCTCGTCGTGGCCGTGATCGACGGTGACGTGCGCGGTCCTCGCGCCGGCATGTTTGACCACGTTGGTCAGCGCCTCCTGGACGATGCGGTACGCGGCCGCCGCCATGCCCGGCGGCATCGGCTCCACTTCTCCGGTGACGGCGAGATCGACCCGCAGGCCCGCGCGGCGGGTGCGCTCGGCAAGCCGCTCAAGGTCGGCCAGCCCCGGTGCGGGCGCCAGCTCCGGCGCTATGGAGTCGTCGCGCAGCACCCCGAGCACGCGGCGCAGTTCGGTGAGCGTCTCACGGCCGGTCGTCTCGATCGTCTCCAGCGCGCCGCGCGCCTCGGCGGGGCGGTGTTCGGCCACGAGGCGGCCGAAGGCGGCCTGGACGGAGATCACGCTGATCGAGTGGGCGATCACGTCGTGCATTTCGCGGGCCAGGCGCAGGCGTTCCGCGGCCGCCTCGCGGTCGGCGCGTTCCCGTTCCTGCCGCAGCAGCGCGTGCAGGTAGCGGCGGCGCTGGCCGACCGCGAGGCCGACGGCCCAGGCGACGGTGAACAGCAGCGCGAACGGCACGACAGCGCCCGCGTGCGTGAACGTGGGCAGCCCCGTTGCCACCGCCCCTGCCAGACACGTGCCGAACGCGACACCTGCCGTGCGGAACGAGTGCAGTGCGGTCACCCAGAACAGTGCGAGCGCCAGCGGCGGGCCGCCGTAGAAGATGGCCTGCGTGTGCCACGGAGCGAGGGCACAGACGGCCAGCGCGAGGACGAAGGCAGTCGGCGCACCGTACCGGAGGACACGGCGGCGGGCCTGGCGCGGGTTGGGGAACACTGGCCGAGGGTACGCACGGCGCCGTCGCGGCCGCATCGACCTGACGTCGTATGCCGCACGGCAGATGCGAGCCCGGCGAAACCTGTCCCCGGGCAGACGACCCGACCGGCGCTGCTCGGCACAGTGGTGACGTGATTCGATGCGAACACCTCACCAAACGTTTCGGGCGCAGGGCCGCCGTCGACGACCTGACGTTCGACATCCGGCCCGGCCGCGTGACCGGCTTCCTCGGGCCCAACGGCGCCGGGAAATCGACGACGATCCGCGCCCTGCTCGGCCTGGACACCCCGGATTCCGGCGTGGCCCTGATCGATGGCCAGTCCTACCGCCGTATCAACCGGCCGCTGCGGCGCGTTGGCGCGCTGCTCGATGCGGGGGCCGTGCACAAGGCGCGTACAGCATGGGCCCACCTGGCCGCGCTCGCAGCCTCCAACCACATCCGCCGCGACCGGATCGAGGAGGTGCTCGACCTGGTCGGCCTGTCGGACGTCGCCGGCCGCCGGGCCGGCACCTTCTCCCTCGGCATGAAGCAGCGCCTCGGCATCGCCGCCGCACTCCTCGGCGACCCGCCGGTACTCATCTTCGATGAGCCGGTCAACGGCCTCGACCCGGAAGGCATCCGGTGGATCCGGACCCTGATGCGGTCACTGGCCGCCGAGGGACGCACCGTGCTGGTCTCCAGCCATCTGACCGCCGAGATGTCCCTGACCGCCGACCACCTGCTCGTCATCGGCCGCGGCCGCCTGCTCGCCGACACCACGATGAACGAGTTCGTACCGACCGGCGCCTCGCTGGAAGACGCCTATCTCCGCCTCACCGAAGCCGCCGTCGAGTACCGCACCGAAGGGACGGGACGCTGATGTCCGACGCACTGACCGGTGCCCTCGCCTCCGAACTCATCAAACTTCGCTCGCTGCGCGCCACCTGGATCACCGCGCTGATCGCCGTGGCGTTCGGCCTGGCACTCAGCCTGATGGACGTCTCACACACGGCCGACAACTGGCCGCGGCTGAACGCCTCCGACAAGGCACAGTTCGACCCGGTCGGCGACTCACTGTCCGGCTTCGCCTTCGCCGTCCTGGCCTTCGGCGTCCTCGGCGTCGTAGCCGTCAGCGGCGAGTACGCCTCCGGCCTGATCCGTACGACGCTGACCGCCACGCCCCGGCGTGCCGTCGCCTATGCCGCCAAGACGCTGGTGACCGGCGGGCTCGCGCTCGTACTGGGCGAACTGGCAGCCTTCGTCAGCTTCTTCAGCGGACAGGCAGTGCTGGCCGGCCGGCACCTCGACGTGGGCCTGGGAGATCCTGGTGTGTTGCGCGCCGTGTCCTGCGCCGGACTGTACCTGTTCGTCGTCACCATGGTCGGCTACGGGCTCGGCGCCGTCATCCGGCACACCGCCGGGGCAATCGCCGCCGTGTTCGCCCTGGTCTACCTCGGATACGGCGCCGCCAAGGCCGTCGAAGGCTGGTCCTACCTGCCCAGCAAACTGATGCTGTCCAACGCCGCCGACACCCTCGGCCAGGTCCACGCCCACGCCCTGCACCCGGAGCGCATACCGTCGGTCCCCTTCGCCCTGCTCGACCTTGCCCTCTACCTCGCCCTCGCCATCGCCTGCGGAGCCTGGCGCTTCACCCGGGACGCCTGACCCCGACCGACGGGGCGCCGCCGACACCTCGGGGTGCCGGCCTGTCGGTACGGTCGCACCCCTGCCCCCGGCGGCGCTCCCACCAGAAAGAGCGGCAGCCACCCGAAGATCCGAATCGCGCATGCCTGACCCACATCACTCCGCAGGCTTCGTCCGTGGCGACGTCTTTCGCTCCGGTGGTTGGTCTTGGCTGAGACCGCATCCGGCCGCTCTGCGGAGTATCCGGGGTCCTCTCTGCTCCCCGCGCCGTATCACCGGTGCCGGCCGCGGCTTTCCCAGGGCTTCGAGCGACTCCGGCTCGAACCCCGCCCGGCAGTCCGGCAACGCCGTAGCGATGATCGAAGAGATCGCAAAGTCACGCAGCCGGCCATACTCGCCCAGGCCCAGGATCGGAAGTTCCGAAGCACGCCCGCGTAGCGTGGGCCCGCCCATTCGAATGCGGCCTGGGCGCGAAGGCCAGCCCGGCGGGTAAGGCCCCGACGGCTGGGTACGTTCGTCCGTACGCGGCTGATGAGTTGAGACCGTACGCCGACAGCGATCGTGGTCGGCATGGCGTCGATGCCCGGGTGGCGCAGCCGCGAGCGGCCCTCGTCATGTCACGGCCGCACCTCGATCAATCGCGGGTGAGGCCGATAGACCGACTCGGCGTACCGTCAGGGTCTGTCCCGGAGCGATGCCTCTTCGTAGTCCGCGACTGTGTGCCGTAGGTCGGGATGAGCGCCTGGTCGTTCCGCGTCTGGATTCGGGGTTGTCCCATCCGCCGGCCCCTGACGGCCGGCCAACTGACGGTCGGCCAGCCTCGCACACCGTCGCCCGCAGCCCGACAACCGATCACGGGAAGGGCGGGACTTCAGGCTGTCCGCCGTGTGTGCGCAGTTGGTGTTCGTAGGCGAAGATCACGACCTGGACCCGGTCGCGGAGCTGCAGTTTGGTGAGGATGCGGGTGATGTGGGTTTTGACGGTGGCCTCGGTGAGGAAGAGGCGTCCGGCGATCTCGGCGTTGGACAGGCCCGCGGCGATGAGGTGGAACACGTCTCGTTCGCGGGCCGTCAGTCGGGCGAAGTGTGTGCCCGCGTCGTCGGTGCGGGGCCAGGGGGCGATCTGGGCGAAGCGGTCGACGAGACCGCGGGTGATGCGCGGGGTGAGGACGGCGTCGCCGGAGGCCACGGCGCGGATCGCGGCCTGGAGGACGGCCGGGACGACGTCTTTGAGGAGGAATCCGCAGGCTCCGGCGCTGAGGGTCTCCGGGTTGCCGGTCTCGGTCAGCCGTACGTCCAGGCCGGTGCCGCGGGTCTCGTCCACCAGGGTCTTGAGTGAGCCGAGGTCCGGCTGGGGAGCCCGTTCGCCGTCGTCGTCCGTCCGTAGGACACCGAGGAGCCGGCGCATTCCGGTGAGGGACTGCCGGCCGGTCGATGCCGCCTGGAGCATCTTCGCGCGGGCCCCCTGCGGATCGGTTGTCGTGGTCGCGGCGGCGGCCTCGGAGAGGGCTACGACGACGACCAGGCCGTGGGCGACGATGTCGTGCATCTCCCGCGCGATCCGGGCGCGCTCGGCCGCCGCGGCGAGCTGCGCCTGCTGGGCGCGCTCCTCCTCGTGGCCTGCACGGTCCTGTCCGTCGCTGCCGGAACAACCGGCGTCGTCGCCTTTCATCACCAGGTGGAGATCGCCCAGGGCGAGGAGGGCCCCTGACCGGTTCGGCCCGGCGACCGACCGGCGCGCGCTTTCTCGTGCCGCGCACTTCACGCCGGGGAGCTTGAGCTTCTCCCGATACGGCGGGCAGGTTGTCGGTGTCCACCTGCCCGCAGCCGTTCACGCGGGCGAACCTGGGCGACCCGTCGCTGTGTGCCGAGACCATGGCCCACGCGCACGGCATCTCGCCGCGCCACCTCCATCAGCTCTTCCGCCGCCGCGGAGGGCTCACCTTCGCCGCGTGGGTGCGACACGAGCGCCTGTACCGCATTCGGCGCGACCTCCTCGATCCCGCCCTCGCCGGGCGGACAACGGCGGCGATCGCCGCCTGCTGGGGCATGTTCGACGCCGGCCATGTGGGCCGTGCACTCAAGGCCGAGTACGGGCAGACCGCAGCAGAGATCCGGCGCACCGCCGGACCTGCTCACTGACCCCGTCGCCACCGGCCTACCGGTGATTGCCCCGGAACTGCATCCTGTCCTCACTGGTGGTGCGGAGTCGGACATCGACGACGGCGCCCGGTGCGGCTGCTGGCGTGGTCGTCGCGGAACCGTACAGCTGTGGGTGGGCGGTTTGTGAGTCTATGAGTGGTCTGGTGCCCCCGGAGCATGCTCGGCGGATGGATGCCCGGCATCGGGAGTTGCATCAGCGTCCGGTGTCGGTCGAGTCGCCGCGGAAGGAGCTGCGGATCGGTGCGGACCGGTCGAGGGAGTTGGTGGCTCTGGTGCGTGCAAGCCGCAATGGCAGTGTTCGAGACCTCCAGGACAACTTGCCGCCGCGTTGAAAGACGTTGACGAACATGAGGGGCACCGGGCGGGGATGGCCAAGTCGCTCAGCCAGGCTTCCGTGGCACCCGTCCAGTTGTCGTGCCTGCCGGACGAGTTGTCCCGCCCGCTCTTCGACTCCGTGCGCCTGACGGTTCGCTACGACGGCCGAACCGGCGAAGCCGTGTGCGGGATCGTTCTCCCGTCCGGTGTCACGGGGCAGGGGGCGCTCCATCGGATTCCGGGGAACGATGCTCTCGCGATCCGAACATGGTGTGGCGAGGGGCTGTGCCGTGGCCGGCAGGCGGTTATGGGTGAGTTGGGGGCTGTCGCAGGCGGGCGGTCCGCCCAACTCCCCCGTGGGAGGGCGGACCGCCGTCACGCAGGCCCTAGGCCATGTCCGCAAAGTCCCGCCTGCTCCGCGACGCCCGGAGCCCGCCCTCCGGGCGGACGACGGGACTTTGCGGACACGCCCTAGTAGCGCAGCCACTTCCAGGTCTGCGGGCCGACCTTGCCGTCCACGCCGATGCCCGCGTGCTGGTTCTTGTTCACGCGCTTCTGGAACTCATGGACGGCTGCCGTGGTCTTCGAGCCGTACTTGCCGTCGACCGCGAGCTTCTTGCCCTTGGGCGTCTTCCAGTGGTACTTCAGCAGGCACTGCGCCTCCTTGACAGCCGCGCCCTTCGAGCCGTACTTGAGGATCTTCTTGTTGCCGTCGTAGTAGCCGCAGTACCAGGCGTCCGCGGTCCTGTCGCTGTGGACAGCCGCAGCGCTCACGGTCTGAGCGGCCTGGTGGCTCGTGCTCGTGGAAGCGGCCTCGGCCGCCGGGACGATGGCGAGACTGCCCAGGGCCGCCGTCGCGATGGCGATGGCTGTGCGCTTGCGTGCGTTCATGTCGTGGGAGTCCTTTCCCCGTTGTGGTCGCTGGGGCGGCGCGGGGTGGACCGCGCCGCCCGGCTTGCACCACCGACGATGCTGGCCAATTCGCCTGAGGGGCCAGCGAGTTGGACCCGTCCGGGGCATCGTGGGACGTCTCACGCTCTGACCTGCTGGGATATCGCCGCTGATGCCGTGTCCCTGGGACGCGTCAGATGCCTCGGGACGGTGTTCGGGTGGCCGAAATGGGGGTGGCGAGGAATGGCGGAAGGGGAGGAACAGGAACCATGAGCGTGGGGAACGCCTCCATAACGGGGAGTCGAAACACCGGACATGGGGTGGAACATGTCGCGTTGGAAGGAGCTACCCGCATCACTCGACCAGAAGGTGTGGCAACTCGTCGTACAGATGCGGAGGCTGAAGGATCACGGCGGGCTGAGCCTGAGCGCGCTCGCCGCGAAGACGACGTTCAGCAAGTCGTCCTGGGAGCGCTATCTCAACGGCAGGACGTTGCCGCCGCGCTCCGCCGTCGAGGAGCTGGCCCGGGTCTGCGATGCCGATTCCGAGCGGCTGCTGGCCCTGCACGAGGTCGCCGAGTCGGCGTGGGCGGCATCGGCATCGGCATCGAGCCGGAACGGGGAGGGCGAGACGCTCGGGGAGCGGGCGACCGAGCCGCTGAGCGCCGTGGCGTCGCCGCGCCGACGAGGATTGTGGATGACCGTGGGCGGCCTGGGCATCGCCCTCGCGGGCGGTCTCATCGGTGCGCTGCTGGTGTCGGTTCCATGGGCGGGCGGCGGCACGGCTGAGGGCAAGCCGGAGCAGGGGCCGTTGACAGGCGCCCATGAGGGGGCTTACGAGTACGGCGAGACCTACCGCTGCGAGTTCCAGCGGTACGACGGCCGTCTCTATGCGGGACACAGCGCGGACCGCAAGACGGTGATCGGGCTCAACGTGCAGGGCTGGCAGGTGGTCGAGGCCCAGTGTCTCCTCCAGCACGCCAAGTTCTCGCCAGGACGGATCGACGGTCGCTTCGGCCCGAACACCGAGATCGCCGTCGAGCGCTTCCAGCACAGCAAGAAGGGGCTCGACGTCGACGGCCTGGTCGGACCGCAGACCTGGGGGGCGCTCAGCAAATGAGCCAAGAGGCGCCGGAAAGCGTGCTGCTCGCCGAGGCGCTGCGGGAGTTGCGAGGCCGCACGGAGCTGAGCCTGGCCGCGCTCGCCGCGCAGACCGCCTTCAGCAAGTCGTCCTGGGAGCGCTACCTCAACGGCCGGAAGCTGCCCCCGCGTTCGGCGGTGGAAGCGTTGTGCCGGGTGGCGGGAGTGCCCGCCGCCCGCCATGTGGCGCTGTGGGAGCTGGCCGAGGTGGCCTGGAGCGGCCGGGGCGCTCGCCCCGGAGCGGTGGAGTCCGAGCCGGAACCTTCCCGCACCCCGCGGTGGCGCCGTCCCTTGGTGAGGGTGGCCGCGGCCACGGGTATCGTGGCGTGTGCGCTCGCTGCCGTGCTGACGGTGGTACTCCGGTCGGCCGGCGAACCGCACTCTCCCCCTCGTCCCAGCGCGCGCAGCGCCGCCCGGCAGGTCCTCTGCCATGGTGCGGGGTGTACTGGCCAGGAGCCCTTGGCGACAGGGTGTGGCGACGTGGAGGTGCAGGGGGCGCCGAAGGTCCTGCGCACGCTCAGGAGATCGGGTGTCGAGGTGCAGATCCGTTACAAGCCGGAGTGCGGCGCGGCCTGGGTGCGCGTCAGCGGGCAGCGCGTCGGTGACCGCTTCGAGGTGTCCGCGCCGGGCGTGGCGGCACAGCACATGGTGATCGCGGACAAGTACGTCACGGGGATGTACCGCTCCTCACCGATGGTCGCGGTGAAGGCGGGGGACACGAAGGCGATCGAGGCATGCGCCGAATTCGCGGGGAGCGCCGGCCGGGAGTGCTTCCGGCCGTAGTGGAAGGCGCCGTACTCCACTGGAGGGCCGGGCGATCGCGGTGCCGGCGAGGCAGCAGCCGGTCGCCACCGGCCTGCGGATCGTGGTCACCTTGCTGCGGATGACCGCGGGCCCGGAGCGTGCGGGCGCGCTGGCGCAGCACGTGGCCAAGCCGGCCCGGCTGCGCTTTCCCGCCTCCGCTGTACCCGGCGACCTGCACCGCACGATCCTGGAAATGGGCCGGCTCGCACAGCGCCTGATGGCCCAGGCCGCGGAAGTGGTCATCACCAAGGACGTCGAGGCGGCACTCCAGCTGGAGCAGGACGACGACCGGACGGACGAACTGCACCGCATGCTCTTCCAGCACCTGATGGACGACCGCTGGGAGCACGGCGTCGAGACGGCCGTCGACGTCACACTTGTCGGCCGCTACTACGAGCGGTTCGCCGATCACGCGGTCTCGGTCGCCCGGCGGGTGGTGTACCCCGTCACTGGCGAGCACGCGGACGAACTCGTCATGGATACGCCAGTGGTCTCGTGACGCGGCTCGGTCGGTTCACGCCTCCAGCGGCTTCGGGCACTGGCCCCACGGGTCGGTTGCGGCGCCGAGAGCAGGCCGGACCGCGCGGCTGTGCGCAGACTCGCTGCTTCGGCCGTGTCGGTAGCTTCTCCCGTGTGCACTGAGAGTTCCGGTCCGTGCACGACGCCGGCGCCCGGGTACCGGCGGTGCCCGGGCTGCCCTGACGCTGCGGTCCATGAATCTTGCGGATCCGCGCTGGGCAGCGCCCGAGCCGTCGACTCAGGACACCGTCGTACGTCAGGTGCGGGGGTGGGTCTCGTATCAGCGGGCCGCTGACCTGCCGCCGTGACCCTGCTCACCTCAGACGTGTGCGCCGGGTGAGCACCTGTGAATCGATGTCTTACGAGTGGGAAACGAGCGGATGGCCGGACCGTCTCTAGCCTCACGGGGCATGACGGGGAACCGAATTCGCCGACCTGACCTGTCCGTCCGCCTTCCCGGCTGGGGCTCCATCCGTGGCCGTATGGCCATCGTCCTTGCCGTACCCACCTGTCTGCTCCTGGCCCTGACCGGGCTGGGCGTGGCCGACCGCGCGCAGGACTGGTCCGCCGCGCGGGCCACCCAGTCGCAGGTCGCCGTCCTGCTGCGGGTCCAGGACCTGGTCCAGGAGCTGCAGCGCGAACGCGGTCTCACCAACGGCCTGCTGGGCGGCGACAAGGAGTACCGGGACGACGTCGGCGCGCAGCGCGCGCACACCGACGACGCCCGTACGTCCTTGACGGCGGCGCTCTCAGACGAGAGCGGTGATCTACCCGGGGCCGCGGCCTCCGCCCTGCGCCGGGCCCAGCTCCCGCTGGCCGGCCTCACCGGCACCCGCACCGGCGTCGATGCCGGCAGCGCCGACCGCACCGCCACTCTCCGCTTCTACACCCGGGCCGTCACCGACCTGATCGACGCCGAATCGGCCGGCGTGCCCGGCAACGACAGCCGTATCGCCCACGGTGTGGAGGCGTTACAGGCCCTGGCCCGTGCCACGGAGGCCGTCGCCCTCGAACGCGGCTCACTGAACGGCGTGTTCGCCGCGAAGGGGTTCCGCTCCGGCGAGTACCTCGACTTCACCGAGATCCGCGCCACCCGCGTCGCCGCCCTTGGCGAGTTCCGCCAACTCGCGGGCGGCGAAGAAGAATCCGCCCTCGACAAAGCCCTCAAGACGACCGCCGCCCGTCGAGTCCCCCAGTACGAAGCCAAGGCCGAGGCAGGCGCCGACGGTTCGGTCCTCCATGTCGCCCCCGCCCGCTGGTGGAACGACATGACGACGCTCGTCGACGATCTGCACGGCGTGCAGAAACAGGTCGGTGACGACGTCCGCGCCCGAGCCGGCCAGACCGGCGACGCGGCCACCGGGCAGCTCATCGGCTTCCTGGCGCTGGGCGGACTGATCGTCGCCGTGGCCTGCGCACTCGCGGTCTTCTCGGCCCGCTCCATCACCCGCCCCCTGGGAGCCCTGGCCGACGAGGCGGACACGATCGCGGGCACCGGACTGGCGGAAGCGGTCAAGCGCGTCCAGGAGGCAGACCCGGACACCCCCCTGCCCCCCGACCTTGAGGCTGCCGAAGTCCCCGGCACCGCACGGGAGATCACCCGGCTGACCGCCGCCCTGCACAACGTCGAACGCACCGCCGTCGGCCTCGCCGCCGAGCAGGCCGTCCTGCGCCGCAACAGCACCGAGTCCCTGGCCAGCCTCGGCCGCCGCAACCAGGCCCTCCTCGGCCGTCAGCTCGGTCTGATCACCACCCTGGAGAGCCAGGAACTCGACCCGGACGCCCTCGCCGAGCTCTTCGAACTCGACCATCTGGCCACCCGCATGCGCCGCAACGCCGAGTCCTTGCTCGTGCTGGCCGGCGAGGAGTCCCCGGCCCGCGCCTGGCCCGGCACGGTCGCCGTGGCCGATGTGGTGCGGTCGGCCGTCTCGGAGGTCGAGCAGTACCAGCGGGTCGCTGTCACCGACGTACAGCACTGCCGTGTCCGCGGCCACGTGGTCGCCGAACTCTCGCACCTGCTGGCCGAGTTGGTGGAGAACGCGTTGATGTTCAGCCCGCCCGGCCAGCCGGTGGAGGTCTACGGCTGGCGGGACGGCGGCGAGTACTGCCTCGCCGTCGTCGACCGCGGAATCGGGATGACCGTGCAGCGGATGGCCCAGGCCAACACCCTGCTGTCCGGCAGGGGCGGCCCCCTGCTCGCGGCACCCACCCGGTTCCTGGGCCATCATGTCGTCGGCGCGCTCGCCATCCGCCTCGGCGCCCATGTCGAGCTGCGGCCGACACAGGGCTCGGGCGTCACGGCCTACGTCGCCCTGCCCCCCACGCTCGTCCAGCAGCCGGACGCCTCAACTGCCAACGCAGCCACGTGAGTTCCCGTGTCTGGTTGAGGAGTCGCTGCTCTACGGAGGTGAAGCGGGCGTACCACTCACCGAGCCCGTGCCGGACCCGACCTGGTCCCTTCCTTCTGTCGTCTTCACCCTCTTCTTGTGATCCGTTTACCCGACCATGCTTGTCCGTCTCCGGGTGTCCTCGGCCCGTCCCCCGCCCGCCTGGCAGTTCTCCGCAAGCGACCACGCGGTGCGCGAGGCCCGGGAGAAACCAACGCTCCGGATCATCGCGGTTTCGTTCTTCGCTCTCGCCGCCTACGTCACGGTGGATGCCGTACGCGCCCTCACCGGCACCGGCACCGGCACCGGCATCGTGCTCGCGGCACTCTCTCTCGCCGTGATGCCGTTCCTGTCCGCTGCCCAGCGACGCGCGGGACGGGAGCTTGGCTCGGTCTCGGCGGTCGCGGGCTCCAAGCAGACCCTGCTGTGCACATACCTCTCCGCCGTCCTACTCGTCGGCCTGGTGGTCAACGCAGCTCTCGGCTGGGTGTGGGCCGACCCGATCGCGGGGCTCGTCATCGCGGTGGCGGCGGTGAAGGAGGGGCGGGACGCGTGGCGTGGTGACGGCTGCTGCGTGGCACCGGTCGTGAGTACTGCGCAGACCGAGGATGAATGCGGCTGCCAGGCGGGCTGTGCCTGCTGGTGACGCTCAGGAGAACGTCGGTCCGCGCAGGGCGTCGCGCACCTCTGTCAGGTGAGGTTCACCACGGTCACTGTCCCCTTCTGCTCGGGCGTCCGGTGACACCCTCCGCCTGGGGAGTGCCCGCATGGTCCGCCGGACAGAAGGAGACGTGGCGCGGAGCCGCCCCGGCGAACTGCCCCGGCTCCGTACGGTCGGTGGCAGCGCGGCACAGCGCGAGGTGGTCGAGGAGACATTCCTGTACACCCTGATCTCGGCGAGCCGCTGCGATGCCGCCCGGGCGCGCCTGCAGAAACGGCTGGACCGCCGCGCCTCTCCGCACGATCGACGACTCTTGGCGTCGCTTCCGACTCGCTGACCGCGGACGGCTGGGCGAGACCCGACGGCGCCCGCCATTGAAACGGAGAGTGATCCGGCATACCGCTCAACCGCACCTTCACACGCTGACTGTTCCCAGCCCGGATCAGAAAGCCGAGCAGGACTCCTTGACCCGTTGGTCGAGCTCCAGCAGGCCGTCGACAACGAGCACCGGAAACTACAACAGCTGAACGGAAACGAAGAACGTACACGGCAGCGGCTGGTGTGGTTCGAGGCGGCGTGCGAGGTGCAGACCGCAATCACCCGGTTCGCGCGCTCCAAGCGCCTCAGCCGCTACGAGGTCGAGAAGCAGTTGCGTGGCGTCTTTCGAGACATCAGGAGAACCGTCGGACATGGTATGAGCTTGTTCCGGTTTGACGGACACCTTTGGCGTGGTGTGGCCAGGCTGTGAGTGCGGTCTCGTAGTCGACACAGCTCGACGATCTCGGCCTTGAACTCCGGCGTGAACGAACGGTGAGGGCGAGGCTTCTTCTTCCCCATCTTCTCCATGACGGACATCCTCCCGGGGCAGAACCCCTGATCTCAGATGTCCGTTCCCCGCCATCTCACCGGCGCCCTCCGCCGAGGCCTCGCCCACATCGAGCGTCATCCCGAACTCATCGACGGCTGCCTCACCGAGACCGGACGGACCCTCACCTCAGACCACTCGAAGCCAATCCGAGAAGGTCAGTAACCCGCAGGTTCGGACACGCCCAGTCCAGACGACGTCAGCCGGACGCCCCCACCCAGATTTTCACCCCACCGGGGTGTGCCCGTCAGGGCTTTGGATTACTACCGGTAGTCAGTGTCCTTGGTGAAACAGCCACGCCAGACTTCGAGGGAGCCGCCCGCGAACGCGGTGGTGTAGTTGATGACGCGGGTATAGCCGTCGTCGAGGAGCATCGGGAGTGCGGGGCCTGCGGGCAGGCCGTTCGCGAAGGTCTTGGTGATCCAGTCCTGGACCCATGCCGACTCGTTCGTCCATTCGACCGTCGCGAACCCCGCGCCTTTAATGCCGGCGAGCAGTGTTTCGGCGGACACGACGAAGCTGTCGGTGCCGTCGAGTGACCAGGGCATGGGCCAGGGCAGATCGGCTTCGTGCGGTTGGCAGACCTCCCAGACGGCCAGGTGCGCGCCGGGGGCGAGGCGTTCGGCGATGTGACGGAACCAGGTGGTCTTGTCCGGTACGTTCATCTGGACATGCATGGTGAGCGCGGCATCGAAGACCGGATCCGGCCGGAAGCCGGCGATGTCCTCCGCGTGGAACTGGACGAGGTCGCTGAGTCCCGCCCTGGCGGTGAGGTCGCGTGCGGCGTCGACGTAGGCCGGGGTGATGTCGATGCCGACGACGTGGTTGCCGGTGCGGCGGGCGATCTGGCGGGCGGGTCCGCCGAATCCGGAGCCGACGTCCAGGACGACGTCACCCTGGGTCAGGGCGAGGGTGGGGATGAGCAGTTCGACCGCGTCGGCGCCGCCGATGTGGAACTGGTCGAGGTTGTCCAGGGCCCCGTCGGCCGCGGCGTCGAGATCGCGATGGTCGCTCAGGAGTCGGTCGATGGTCTGGGCGACGGCGGTTTCTCCGTAGGTCATGGCACCGGGTCCTTTCGGTTGCTGGTGGTGTCGGTCGGCTCGACCGGCTGGTGTTGCGGGGCGAGTTGCTGCGGGGGCTGAGCGGGCAGGAAGACGGCGGCGAGCAGGGCGCCGGCGAGCGCGACGACTCCGGCGACGACGCATCCGACGCTGAGACCGTGGTCGAAGGCACCGGTCGCGGCCTGACGTACGACGTGGGCCGTGGCGGTCTGGCCGTGGGCGGCGAGCTGACTGGAGACGCCGAACGCCGCCCCGACGGACTGATGTGCGAGGTCCCTCAGCGCGGGCGGCAGTCCTGCGGGGAGCGCGGTGTTGAGCCGCGCGTCGTACAGGGAGGCGTACACGCTGCCGATGACCGCGACCCCGAGGGTTCCGCCGAGCAGGCGGGTGGAGTCGTTGACGGCGGATCCCACGCCGGCCTGGTCGGCTGCGACCGCGCCCATGATGGACTCGGTCGCCGGCGCGGAGGTCAGGCCCATGCCGAGGCCGTAGACGACCATCTGGACGGCGATGGTCCCGTAGCTGAGGGTGGGGGAGATGTCGTCGGCGACCCAGAAGTAGAAGATCGCCTGGAGGGCCAGCCCGGCCGTGACGATCGCCTTGGTGCCGGCACGGACCGCCAGCCGCGTCCCGAGGGTCGATCCGACGGCCACGGAGACCGCGACCGGCAGCAGGTGGACGCCGGTGGACAGTGGGCTGTACGTCCGGACGAACTGGAAGAACTGCGTCATCAGGAAGATGAATCCGAACAGGGTGAAGAACGCGATCGTGACCGAGGCGCTGGCGGCGCTGAAGCGCATGTCGCTGAAGAGCCGTACGTCGAGCATCGGCTCGTCGGCGCGGCGCTCGCCGACGATGAACGCGATCAGCAGGAGCACGGCACCGGCGAACCCGGCGAGCGACGCCGCTGACGCCCAGCCACGGTCCGGGGCCTCGATGACGGTGTACACGAGCAGCCCCATGAAACCGCCGGACAGCACCAGGCCCAGGAAGTCCAGGCGGTGCGGGAGGGGGTTCCGCGACCTGGGGACGAACCATGCCACCAGCGCGATGACGGCCAGAGACACCGGGCCGAGGGCGTAGAAGATGCTCGACCAGCTGTAGTGCTCCAGCAGGAAGCCGCCCGCGATCGGCCCCAGCGCGATGGCCATACCGGCCGTCGCACCCCACAGGCCGATGGACAGCGCCCGCTCCTTGCGGCTGGTGAAGACGCCGGTGAGCAGGGAGAGCGTGGCCGGGAACGTCATCGCGGCCCCCAGACCCATCACGGCCCGGGCCGCGATCAGCTCCGCCGGGGTGCCGGCGTACCCCCCGACGAAGTTGGCTACGCCGAACACCAGCAGACCGGCCATGAGCATGCCCTTGCGGCCGAAGCGGTCGGACAGGCTCCCCGAGGTCATCAGCAGGGCGGCGAACACGAGGTTGTAGGCATCCACCACCCATTGCAACTGTGCGGTGGAGGTACCCAGTTCACGCGTCAGGGTCGGCAGGGCCACGTTGACCAGAGTGGTGTCGAGGTTGATCACGAACGAGGCCATCAGCAGCGCGACGAGCACAAGTGGTTTCGACGGTGCACGAGTCATGGTGGAAGATTAAGCACGACTGGTTGAGTTTTTCTACTGCCTGATTTGGAAAATAAACCATCGGCGGCCTAGGCTTGCCGCATGCGGAGCTATGGCCAGTACTGTTCGATCGCCCGGGCCCTCGACGTCGTGGGCGACCGCTGGACACTGCTGATCGTCCGGGAGCTGCTGCTGCGGGGCCCGTGCCGGTTCACGGACCTGAAGAACGGGCTGCCGGGCGTCGCGGCGAACCTGCTGTCGACCCGCCTCAAGGAACTTGAGGCCGCCGGGCTGATCACGCGCGAGGACGCGCCGCCGCCGGTCGCCACCGTCCTCTACACCCTGAGCGAGACCGGTCTGGAGCTGGAGCCGGTGCTGAAGGCGCTCGGGCTGTGGGGTCTGCGGTTCATGACCGTCGAACGGCCGGACGACGCGTTCCAGGCACAGTGGCTGGCCTACGCCCCGGCCTGGTTCACCGCCGACGCCGACCCCGACGGCCCACCCGCGGTCATCCAACTCGTCGCGTCCGGCGAGCTGGCCGTCATCGAGCTGCGAGACGGCCGGATCCACACCCGGCTCGGCCGCGCCACCGACCCGGACCTCACCCTGGACGGACCGCCCCGTGCCGTCCTCGGACTGCTCAGCGGCGTGATCGATCTCGAACGCGCCGGCGAGATCGGTCTGTCCGTCCGTGGCAGACGCGACCTGCTCGCCCGTTTCCGCCCGGTCCCGCGGGACCGGGTCCGCTGCGAGGACGAGGTCCGCCCATGAGCAGCGGCGCCGACCTATCGGCCATGACCGCGAACGCCGATGCCCGGATCCGACGCCACGTCCTACGACACCGGCGTTCTGCAGCTGCCTGAGCCGTACGCCTCGGCCGAGGCCGCCTGGGGTGCTTCCAGCAGATCCACCGCGTACGCCGAGTCCCCGCTCGCTGACGGATGACCGCTGGCCAAGTGACATGGCGTACACAGCGGCAGCGGACCTGAAGGGACAAGATCGTGAGACGCAAGTGCCGTGTCCCTCACATGAGAAAGTCGGGAAAGCCCAGGTCGTCACGGTGGAACAGGACATTCCGAATGCTGGCCTACAACCGGGGCGCTCGGCATCAGGGTCGCCGCGCGCGGCTCCGGCGCCGGTTCCATGGTCCATCACGCGCTGTTCATCGCCACGGCCAATCCGATCATGCGTCACCTCCTCTTCGAGGGGTTTCCCAGTGAGCGCCGGACGTCGCTTCCGGACACCGACCTGGACGTGGAGTCCGAGTGGTCATCGGTTTCCAGGTACCGCAGCCTCGGGTGGTGAACTCGCCGGCGTGAGCGGCGCAGCTGAGCACAGGACGCCTCTTTCAGCTTCCGTTCGCGGCCGAGCATGGTGGCTGCCGTGCCTGGTTTCGGAAGTGTGCCGGCGATGAGCCGACCACGCGGCGGAACGCGGTGCTGAACGCGCTCTCGGACAGGTAGCCCGTGGCCCGTGCGAGCTCGGAGATCGACAGAGTGTCGCGGGCGAGGGCGTCGCGCGCGAGGCTCATGCGCCATTGGATCAGGTACTCCAGCGGCGGGACCCCGACGTGGCTCTTGAAGGCCTGGGCGAACGCGGAACGCGACATGTGGCTGATCTCGGCGAGTTCCTTGAGGCTCCAGGAGTGGGCCACGTCCGCGTGCACGGCGCGCAGGGCGGCACCGATGCCGTCCTCGTTCAGGGCGCCCAGCCAGCCGGTGGGCCGGTCTGTCTGACCGGCGTGAGCGCGCAGCATGTGCACGAGCAGGATCTGTGCGAGGTGGTTCTGCACCAGCGGGCCGCCGGCGGCGGAGATCCCGACCTCGGTGGCCAGGAGATCGATCAGCTGCGCGAGCCGCCTGCCATGAGGATCGGCCACGCGGACGATCACGAGCGAGGGCAGAAGATCGGTCAGGAGGGCCGCGTTCTTGTCGTCGAACGCGATGTGCCCGACGCAGAGGTAGAGGTCCTCCTCGGACTCCGGGCCGATCCGCACGAAGCCGTCCTCGGCACCCGCCCACACCGGCTTTGCAGGGCGCGGGCTTGCGTCGAGGGTGCTGGCCAGCACGTAAGGCGGCGGGTTGCCCAGCATAAAGGTGTCACCCTCCCGCAGGAGCACCGGCTCGTGCCCTTCGAGGATCAACCAGCACGTGCCACGCACGAGGCCCCCGATCCGCACGTGCAAGAACGTGTCGAAGAGCAAAGCCCACTCTCCGGCGGCCTGGAGATTGGGCCCGATCACCGTGCGGGGCCGGAGCAGGCTGATCGCGTCGGCCACTGGATCCCGGAATCCGAGCACCGACGACAACCTCCTGGACGATACGTAAAGAACTGTGGACTCTGCATCATGGATAGTATCTCCGAACTCACGCAGTCTCGACGTCGAACGGATCGGTATCGAGAGAGTATGGAGACACCCACATGGGGCAGCTGGAAGGCAAGACGTCGGTGGTCACCGGGGGCAGCACCGGTATCGGTCTGGCCACCGCCGTACGGCTGGCGGACGAGGGTGCGCACGTGTTCGTCACCGGGCGACGCCAGTCCGAGCTGGAGGCCGCCGTCAAGACCATCGGAGCGGACCGGGCCACTGCGATCGTCGGCGACATCTCGAAGCCCCAGGACCTGGACCGGCTCTACGAGGCGGTCCAGGCGCGAGGCAGGGGTTTGGACGTGCTCGTGGCGAACGCGGCGGTCGGTGCGTTCGTGACGCTGGAACAGACCACCGAGGAGCACTTCGACCAGACCTTCGCGGTCAACGTCCGAGGCACGCTGTTCACCGTGCAGAAGGCGTTGCCGCTGCTCAATGACGGAGCCTCGATCGTCTTGGTCGGTTCGACGGCCGGCGACCGTGGAATGGAGGCGTTCGGCGCGTACGCGGCGTCGAAGGCGGCCGTCCGGTCCTTCGCGCGGACGTGGTCCGTCGAGCTCAAAGGCCGTGGCATCCGGGTCAACGTGGTCTCGCCGGCATGGATCGAAACTCCCGGGGGCACCGCCGCCTTCGGCGACGAGGAGACCGCCCGGGCCGTCAAGGAGAATGTCGCCGCGACCGTGCCCAAGGGCCGCATGGGTCAGCCTGAGGAGGCCGCCGCAGTCGTGGCCTTCCTGGCCTCGGAACAGAGCAGCTACGTCGTCGGCGCGAACATCTACGTCGACGGTGGCACGAACCAGATCTGAGCAGGCACCACACAGCGGGTGACATCTGAAGTGTCCCAGGTTCTATGCCGCTACTACGAGGAGCGTGCGGTGAACCGCCCGTCGCCTCGCTGGCTCAGCCGGCCGCGGTCGGCGAGCTTCGTCATCTTCGCGCGCAGCGGTTCCAGCTTGCCGCGCACCGTCACCTGAAGGCCCAGTTCCTGGCCCACCGCCCGTACCCGGACGGGGCCGTCGGCGGCCCGCACGATCGCCAGGATCTTGCGGGAGTCAGCGGGCAGCGCGGCCTCGTCGGGGATTCTCGCTGCGGTGCCGGATCAGCGGGACCGCCCGCCCCGCCACCCGGGCGGGAGTCGGGGCGACGGTAGCGGCGGCCTCCGCCGCGGCCCGGTCCTGCTCGGCCAGCCGGTTCGGGACCCGCTCGGCGATCAGCAGCTCCTCCCGCTGGGCCTGGACCTCCTGCAGCTGCTTGGCCGACTCCTCGGCCAGCGTGTCCAGTTCACGCCGGCGAGCCGCGAGCCGCTCCAGCTCCCGCTTGCCCATGCCCTCCCCGCGCTCTCCCGGCACCGGCCCGGGCAGGGATCGTAGGAGGGACACGGCGGTCGGCGCAGCAGAATCCGGCAACGGCCTGGCGACAGGTCAGACGATCTTCACCGTGGACACCCGCCGACGACCAGCCCGAGTGCCCCGCCCGCCCCGCACACCAGACCCGTGACCTGCGTACTTCATGTTGCACAGTCTCATTGGGAATGCGGCACTCTTCGCCCGGATGCCGACCCGCTGCGTGCGTGGTGGTACGTCTTCGATCAGCGGTCGATGGCGGCCATGTTGTCCGCGTCGTAGCGCTCGCCGGAGGCCCGGGGCAGGTCGTTCAGGCGGGCGACGTGGCTGGCAGTGAGCTCGATGCGGTCGGCGGCGGCGTTCTCCTCCAGCCGGGCGACTCGCTTGGTGCCGGGGATGGGCGCGATGTCGTCACCCTGGGCGAGCAGCCAGGCCAAGGAGACCTGCGCGGGTGTGGTGTCGATCTCGGCGGCTACGGCCCGGACCTCGTCGACGATTCGCAGGTTGCGTTCCAGGTTGCCGTCGGCGAAGCGGTGGTTGGTGCGGCGCCAGTCGTCGGCGTCAAGATCGTTCAGGGAGCGGATGCTGCCGGTCAGGAAGCCGCGGCCAAGCGGGGAGTACGGCACGAAGCCGATACCCAGTTCGCGCAGGACGGGCAGGATCTCGGCCTCCGGGTCGCGGGTCCACAGCGAGTATTCGGACTGGACCGCGGTGACCGGATGCACGGCGTGAGCGCGGCGGATCGTGGCGGGGCCGGCCTCCGACAGGCCGATGTGGCGGATCTTGCCTGCGGTCACCAGTTCGGCCAGCGCGCCAACGGCCTCTTCGATGGGCGTACCGGGGTCTACCCGGTGCTGGTAGTAGAGGTCGATGTAGTCGGTACCCAGGCGCTTCAGTGATCCCTCCACGGCCAGGCGGATGTTGGCCGGGGTGCTGTCCGGAGCCGTGCCACCGGTGTGGGAGATCAGGCCGAACTTGGTCGCCAGCACGACCTCGTCCCGGCGCCCCTGCACGGCCCGGCCGACCAGCCCCTCGTTGATGAAGGGGCCGTACCCCTCAGCGGTGTCGATATGGGTGACCCCGAGGTCCAGAGCGCGGTGGATCGTGCGGATCGACTCGTCGTCGAACTGGCCGGCGCCGGTGTAGAACGCCGACATTCCCATGGCTCCGAGACCGATGCGCGAGACCTTGAGGCCTCCGAGCGAAACGGTTTTCATGGCGCGGACTTCCCTTCCCATTAGTTCAGTACCGGTCGGTGCAGAACAGTAGCACATCAAGACCGACCGGTACTGAACTGCGTTCGCCACCTTGTGGGATGAAACTGCTGGTCGGCGGGGATCTGTACCGAGTGGTACGCTTGTGGCATGGGTGACTCCCGTAGGGCCGTCATGGGTCGGCCGCGAGGATTCGACATCGACCAGGCGCTGGAACGGGCGATGCGGGTGTTTTGGGCGCGAGGTTACGAAGGTGCAAGCCTCGCTGAACTGACCGGCGCCATGGGGATCACCAAGACGAGCATGTACGCGGCCTTCGGCAACAAGGAGCAGTTGTTCCGCAAGGCCCTCCAGCGCTACGGTGCGGGGCCCGCCGCCTACGCCACGCACGCCCTGGAGGAGCCCACCGCACGGGCTGTGGCCTTGGCGTTCCTCCGAGGAGCGGTCTGCACCACGACCCCTCCCGACGGCCCCTCCGGGTGCCTGACCGTGCAGGGTGCGCTGGCGTCGAGCGACGAGAGCCGGGCCGTCCACGACCTGCTTGTCGACTGGCGCAACGACGCGGGGGTCCGCCTTGAGGAGCGCTTCCGGCGTGCCGTCAACGAGGGTGATCTTCCGCGCAACGCCGACCCTCGGCGTCTTGCCCGGTTCATCATGACGATGGGTTTCGGCATCGCAGTGCAGGCCGCCAACGGCCTCGGTCCTGCTGAGCTCGATGAGATCGTCGACACGGCGTTGCTCGGCTGGCCTGCCTAGCGGCTGCACCCCTTCGCTCGCCCCGGTGAGACATTCTCCGCGCATGAGGGCCGTGACGGTGCGGCAAAACTTCGGTACCGTCCGGGACAGAAGTTTCGAGCAGTGGGTCTTTCCCTGCCGACGATCACCGTGCCGAAACCGTCAAGAGCCGTCGCGAAACGCCGAGCATGACCTCCGCTCCGGGGGCCGAAGAAGGAGATCATGTCCGACACCGACCTGCGCGAGTTCTACCGGCGCTACATCGGGGCGCTCAACGCCCACGAGATCTACCGCATGGACGAGTTCATCAACGACGAGACCACCCTGAACGGTGAGCCGGGCACTCGGGACCAGGTCATCGCTGTGCTGAACGGCGACATCGACGCGGTCCCGGACTTCCACTGGGAACCCCGGGAGATCGCGGTCGATGGTGATCGCCTGGCCGCCCGTCTGACCAACACGGGCACGCCCGCCAAGGAGTGGCTCGGCGTGGCTCCCACCGGCGCCTCTTTCGAGATCGTCGAGTACGCCATCTACCAGGTTCGTGACCGGCGGTTCGTGCACATGACGGCCCTGCACGACGCCGAGACCCTGAGGCGGCAGCTCGGTGCCTGACCCCCGTAAGCCGATCGGTGTCGGCATCGTCGGCCTTAGAGGTCCTAACAGAAGTCGTTGATCATGTGACTTTCGGCTTGGGCGGTCGTTGGTCTGGTCGTGGGGAAACATCAGTCGCGGCCGTGGATCGGGTCGGATGAACTGTGGTCGCTCATCGAGCCGTTGCTGCCGGAGCCGGGACCGAAACTGGTCGAGGGCCGGCCGCGGATACCGGACCGTCAGGCGTTGTGCGGGATCCTGTTCGTGCTGCGCACCGGCATCCAGTGGGAGTACCTGCCGCAGGAGTTGGGCTTCGGCTCGGGCATGACGTGCTGGCGGCGCCTGGCCGCGTGGAACGAGGCCGGTGTGTGGGAGGCACTGCACCTCGTGCTGCTGAAGAGGCTGCGGGCCTCGAAGAAGCTGGACTGGTCGCGGGCGGTGATCGACTCCTCCCATGTGCGGGCCGCTCGGCGGGGCCCCAAAGCGGTCCCAGCCCGGTCGACCGCGCACGGCCGGGCGGCAAGCACCACGTCCTCACCGACGCCCAGGGCATCCCGCTCGCGGTGTCATTGACCGGCGGCAACCGCAACGACGTCACCCAGTTGCTGCCCCTGCTCGACAAGGTTCAGGCTGTGACCGGCGTCGTCGGCCGGCCCTGACACCGACCCGCCGCGCTCCTCGCCGACCGCGGCTACGACCGCGACAAGTACCGGCGCCTGCTCTGGGCCCACGGGATCCGCCCGGTCATCGCCGAACGAGGCCAGCCCCACGGTTCCGGCCTGGGCATCTTCCGGTATGTCGTGGAAAGAACAATCGCCTGGCTGCACGGCCTTCGTCGCCTACGCATCCGATGGGAGCGACGCGACGACATCCACGAGGCCTTCCTCGGCCTCGCCACCTGCCTCATCACCTACCGGCATGTGCAACGGCTTTGTTAGAACCTCTTAGTCGTGAATCCACCGACCAGGAGCCTCCTTCATGCCTGCGGCCGGGGCAACCCGCCCAACCACCTGTCAGGTTGGAGCCGACTCTGTGTCAGGTGGCGGTCCTCCTACCGCAACATGCATCCCGATGAGGTGCCTCGAGTAGGTCGAGCCCCTCTACTGTTCCGGCCGGAAGGCGCCCCGCCGACTCCAGTGGCCGAAGACGCTCAGGAAGACAGGGTTGTTGTCGCACCAGCTCGTCGGTAAAGGCTCTCAGCTCCGGATCGGTTAGGTCCTCCGTCCGGAGTCGGGCGAGCAAGTACGCCGACGCAGTGACCGCGCTTTCCGGAGCGAGCTGGTAGGCAGCTTGGGTAGCCGAAACGTTGGCGTATCTGCCTTGCTCGTCGAGCGCCGAAGTGAGGAACCTGTGAGCCCGCTCGATCCGCACAAGGTGCACCAGTTGCAAGACAGCGTCCGGATGGCAGTCGACACGCAAGTCCACCGGCCTGTATTCCGGATCGCTGTGGAACGTCCTGATGAAGGCCGACATGCGCCCACGCACATCGCCACCCAACACGTCTGCGTGGTGCGCCGACTGGACGAGTCGGGAAGCCAACGACATCTGGGGGTCGAGCGACCGGAAGTATTCGGTCACCAAGATGGGAAGGGAGTCAACCGCCATGAGGTTCGCGGCACAGCAGATGTTCTGCTCGCAAGCAGCCCCGGCGAACGCCTCCGTGTCCGAGCCAGTGAATGCGAAGGTGTCGCCGCTAGTCGATAGTCCAGCCACCTGACCGGATTCGGAACCAGGTGTTTGGCTGAGCTCGGCAACGGCATCGGACCACGCGTCCGAAGCAAGGTTCGGAAGCAGACGAGATGCCCACGCTGGATCGCCAAGCGCCTGCACGGCGACAAGTCCGTATTTGTGGGAGTGGTGCACAATGCCGGCTCCGACGGCAAGCCCAAAGCTGAACGAGGCAACCCCTAACTCACCAGTTTGCGGGTCCGCCGCGAGAATCGTGAAAGTCACACACCTTCCCCCCTTACAAGTATCGAGCAGAGACCTCGTCGCGGTAGGCCCTGGTGAGGATTGGTGCGGCTTCAAAGACACTCACCACGCGCCCAGCTTCATTGTCAAGGCTGTGTCCTGCGTTCTGAGGTTCCTCCGGCGTGTGGGAGGTGCTGATCAGCTGGTCAGGGCGGGTTGCCGTGGCAGGGCTGTTTCAAAGTCCGAGTGACGCTGCGCAGTCGCAGGTCTGCGTGGCGTGTCGACTGCCGTTCGACCCGTTTCTCATGTGCGGTCTGTTGGGTTGGTGTCGGTGATGGTGAGAGTTGGTGGTGCTGGTCTGGTGGTGTGTTGTGTCGGTGTTGGTCGGTGGGGTGTTGGGGCGGGACGGGCATTGT
>NZ_JBXVPZ010000020.1:0-50411 GCF_057961495.1 Streptomyces sp. P5F9
ACCGCACCCCCGCCGAGCGCGCCCGCGCGCATCTCACGGGCTTCGCCCAGCACATCGCCGACACCTACGGGGTCCAACTCCCCCTGCCCTACGACGAACTCGTGGCGTTGGACGACGACCACGAGCGCATCGACCTCGTGCTGCGCACCCTGCGCGGGACCGTGAAGGTGCCGCCCGCCGTGTTGGAGCACCAGCGTGCCTCGTACCTGGATCTGCGGATCGGAGAGGCGCATCAACCGGGCCGGTACGAGGGGCGGGTGGTGCTGTACCGGGCCACCGAACCGGCGCCGCACACCGTGCGTGACCCGGCGTACGAACGGGACGACGACGCGCTCGGCTGGGACGAGGTGTGCCCGCGGCTGACGGTCGTACCGGTGGCGGGGCACCACCTGTCGCTGCTCGACCCGCCGTACGTCGACGAGATCGCCGCCCATCTGCGGCGGGTGCTCGCCTCGCCGGAGGGACCCGCCGAACCAGCCTGAGGAGCCGCCATGCCGCACCGCCACCCCCACGGGATATCCCGCCGCGCCGTCACAAGGGCCACCGCGGCCACGGGACTTGCCGTCCTGTTCGGTGCCACGGCCACCGCCGGCCGGGCCCGGGCCGCGACCCAGATCTCGGCGCGCACGTTCGACGTGTCCGTGTCGTCGCCCGCGCTGGGCCGCAGCGCGCCGGTGCGGCTGATCCTGCCGTCGGACTTCGACGCGCGGCCCGGGCGGACGTATCCCGTGCTGTATCTGCTGCACGGGGCGCACGACGACTACACGTCCTGGACCCGGGAGACGGACATCGAGGCCTTCACGGAGGGCCGGGATCTGATCGTGGCGATGCCGGACGCGGGTCCGACCGGCATCCCGAGCGCGTGGCGGGACGGTCCCGACTACGAAACCTTCCAACTCCAGGAGGTTCCGGCGCTGTTGGCGCGCGACTACCGGGCGTCCGGGGTGCGGGCCGTCGCCGGGGTGTCCACCGGGGGCTACGGGGCGATGGCGCACGCGGCCCGTCACCCGGGCGCGTTCACGGCCGCCGCGTCGTACAGCGGCATCCTCGACACCACGGCCCCCGGGGTGCCCTCGCTGGTGGACGCCATCGTGGCCCGCGAGAATCTGGCGCCCCGCTCCCTCTGGGGCAATCCCCTTCTGGATCTGCTGACTTGGCAGAGCTTCAATCCACGCGCCCGGGCCGGCGGGCTGCGCGGGACGCCCTTGTACGTGTCCAACGGCAGTGGTGTGGCCGGGGGTTCGGGCGACTGGCTGCCCGAGGCACTGGAGAGTCTGCTGTGGCCCTCCGCGCACAGTTTCACCGGCGTTCTCGCCCTGCTCGGCATTCCTGTCACCGCGCACTTCTATTCGGGAGGAGGTCACAGCTGGGCCTACTGGAAAGGGGAGTTCACCACCTCGTGGCCGATGCTCGCCGGTGCGCTGGGGCTGCCGGAGTGATGTCGGTGCAGCCGGGGCACGGAACGGAGCGCAGGGGACGACCGTCCAACACGGGACGTCCCCCTCGTCCCACGGGCAACAGTCCGTGGGCGAGCCGCCTCCGGGGGAAAGGAGTGTCCGTCGTGGCTGTCCCCACCCCGCGCGGAGTACCCACCGAGCCCGGAACCGCGCTGGTTCCGCCCGACCTGGCCGAGCTGCTGCGCGCCCAACTCGCCGCCGTCTCCGCGGAGGTGGAGGAGGTGGTCCGCAGACACGTCCCCGAGTACGCGCGGCCGGCCGACGGAACCTACCGCGAGAATCTCAGATCCGGGGTGGTGCAGGCGCTCACGCTGTTCGTCGACCACATCGCCGACCCGCACGGCCAGAACGCCGCGATGGCGGCGGCGTACTACGAGGAACTCGGGCGCGGCGAGGCCCTGGAGGGCCGCAGCCTGGAGGCACTTCAGTCGGCGATCCGCGTCGGCGGGCTGCACGCGTGGCGGCTGATGGGCCGTACGGCGGAGGAACTCGGTCTGGATTCGGCGGTGGTGGCCGCGCTGGGCGAGCTGGCGTTCCGTACCGTGCACGAGGTCGCGGAGGCGGCGGCGGCCGGGTACGCGGAGGCGCAGTCGCGCAGCACGGACGAGGTGGAGCGGCGGCGCCGACGGCTGCTCGAACTCCTGCTGGGCCAGGGGCCGGTGTCCCCGGAGGCCTTGCAGGACCTGGCGCACGGCGCGCGGTGGCGGGTGCCTTCGCAGGTCGCCGTCATCGCGCTGGCGGGCCCCGCGGACCCGCGTGCGGAGGACCGGCCGCCGGCGATGCCGGGCGCGCTGGCCGACATGGAGTCACGGCCGCCGCGCGTCCTGGTGCCGGACCCGGAGGGCTACGGCCGGTTCGGCGGGCGGTCGTTCGTCCTCGGCCTGGGCGGCCGTCCGGCGGCGATCGGCCCTACGGTCCCGGTCGTCGAGGCCGCGCGGTCCCTGCACTGGGCCACGCGGGCGCTGGGGCTGATGGGCCGCGGGGTGCTGCCCCGGCAGGGCGTGGTGCTGTGCGCCGACCATCTGTCGACGCTGTTGCTGCACAGCGACGAACCGCTGCTCGCCCAGCTGGAGTTACGGGCCCTCGCGCCGCTCGACGCCGCTTCCGAGGGTCAACGCCCGCGGCTGGCCGAGACGTTGCTCGCCTGGCTGCTCAGCGGCAGCAACGTCCCCGATGTCGCCGCCCGGCTCCACATCCACCCGCAGACGGTCCGCTATCGCCTGCGTCAGTTGGAGAAGCTCTTCGGCGCGTCCCTGCACGATCCCGGCACCCGTCTGGATCTGATCCTCGCGCTGCGTTCAGCGGCTTTGCGGGAGGGCGACCGCGACTCACCGGGCGGTGACCGCGACTCACGAAGCGACAAAAACAGAGAGAGTTTCTGAATTCCCGTCCATAACACCGGGTACGGGAACGCGAATACCTTCGGGACAGTCCTTTCCACAGGCGCTTTCACGCGCCCCACCCTCAAAGGATTCCCATGCGTATTCGCTTATGCCTGGCCGCGCTCTCGCTGGTCGGCGGGGCCGGGCTCGCCACCCTCTCCGCACCCGCCGCATCGGCCGCCACCTGCTCCGATCTCGACGTCGTGGCGGCGCGCGGCACCTTCGAGCCGGGCACACTCGGCCTGATCGTCGGCGACCCGGTGTTCTCCGCGCTCCAGCAGAAAATCACCGGAAAGACGCTCTCCAGCTATGCGGTGAACTATCCCGCCGACCTTTCCCTCACGTCCGCCGCGACGGGAAACGCCGATGTGGTGAACCACGTCAACGCACAAGCGGCGGCCTGCCCCGATCAGCGTTTCATTCTCGTCGGCTATTCGCAGGGCGCGAACGTCGTCGACAACTCCATCGGAATCAGCAGCGACGGCGCGGTGGTCGGCAGCCCGATCGTGGCGACCATCCCCGCCACGCTGGCACCGCGAGTCGCCGCGGTCCTGCTGTTCGGCAACCCGATCCGGGCCCTCGGCAAGAGCGTCACGGGCACCTACCAGAGCCGCACCATCGACTTCTGCGCCAACGGTGACCCCATCTGCCAGAACGGCGGAACCGACGTCCTCGCCCACCTCGGCTACACCTCCGACGCCGACGCGGCGGCCACGTTCGCCGCGGGCAAGGTCTGAGCCGTAGCAATGCGCCGATGAGGACCGGGAGTTGATCCTCCCGGTCCTCATCGGTGTTCTGGAACGGCCGGACGGGGACGGCTACTTGGGCGATTATTCGGGTGATGCGGCGAACGCGGCGAGGCTGCTGGAGACGACCTCGGGGCGGCCGTCGTTCTGGACGGGTGCCGCGGTCAGTACGTCGAGGTGCTGGTAGCCGGGGGCGATCACGGGGTGCAGGCCGGCCGGGATGTGACCGGCGAGCAGGCCGTCGCCCGCGAGCACGGTGAGCGTCGGGTTGGCGGTCAACCCGCCCGGGTGCACGACGAGTTGCTTGACCTGCGGTGAGGTGGCCAGCTCTATGTCGGTGACCAGCTTGGTCGGGAAGTACTGCTCGGTGAAGTCCAGCGGCTGCTCCCCCATGCTGCGGGCCAGCTCGTGGATGTCGGTGACCTCCTTGCCGGCATTGGTGAAGGGGGTGCCGTCGGCCGACCGGTATCCGGGGTCGTCGGCGGCGCCGACACGGTCGTAATCGCGCCAGGTGTAGAGCGGCCCGTGCGGCACAGCCGGGATGGCCTTGTACTCGACGCCGAAGAGCTGCGACTGGTCCGAACTGCCGTTGGCGGCGGGGAAGTTCTTGTCGGTGATCGGGCCGCCGTCGAAGAAGCCGACACTGCTCTGCAGGAAGGCGAGGGGCACGGAGTTGTCGTCCATCAGCGACCCCAGCACGGCGTCGTTCGTGAGCCGGAAGTCCTTCACCGCGGGTGAGCCGGTGAGGAACGTGGCGGCGTCCTTGGAGAACAGGAAGCGGTTCGTGGCCTCGATGTTGACGTCGGAGGGGAGGTAGGACGGCAGGTCCGCCTCGCCATTCGGGTTCTGTACGGCGCCCAGGCCGGCGATGGCGAGCAGGGTCATCGTCTCGGGGTTGAGCAGCACGGGCGCGGACAGCGAGCGGGACAGCACGCCGCTGTCGAGCCCGGCCTGGACGACGCCGTAACCGAGCCCGATGTCAGGCAGGTTGGTGTCGTCCGGGATGCTGCCGCTGAGGTCCGACAGGTCCGTGGAGATCGTCGTGTCGAGGGCGAAGTACCCGGCGCACTGGTTCTGCCCGGCGTCCGCCATGGTGGCCGGGTTGCCGTCGAAGTCGGCCGCCGCGAAATAGCCGGTGATGACACCGCCGAGCGAGTGCCCGCCGCACAGCACCTTGCTCTTCCGTACTCCCTGGTCGGGCAACTCGGCGACGAGCAGGTCGTATTCGTCGCGCACGGTCTGTTCGATGCCGAGCTTGGCCATCCAGCCGAGCTGGTCGTTGCCGACGAACCCGGCGAAGGTCCGGCCGCCGACGGCCTTGCCCCGGTAGTAGTAGTCGACGGCCGTGTGCTGGTCGCCGGAGGCGATACCGGTGGGATCCTCAAGGCAGTTGGAGCGCCGGTCCAGGGCCCAGAACTCGATGTGCCGTCCCTGCGCGGCGGCTTGGACGACCGTGTCGCGGGCGACGCTGTCGAACGCTCCCGCCCCTTCCAGGATGCCGGGTTGGGCCACGAGGATCCGGTCGGCGTTCGCCGACGCGCTCGGTCCGTCGGCGGAGCGGTAGCGCAGATACGACAGCCAGTCGCAGGCCGCCGGACGGGCGCCGAACGACCGCGGTAACGGCACTTTGACCCGCACCACCGACTCGACCACACCGTCGGCGGGATGCGTCGACGCCACCGGGGTCTCGGTGCGCGCACCGTCTCCCTGTGCCTGTGGAGCGGCTGCGGTGAGCGCGCCCGCGGTCAACAGCACCGCGAGCGCGGCTCCGCGCCACGTCCGTCCTGTGCTCGCGGCTCCGCGCCGCGAACTTCCTTTGCTGCGACTCGTGTTCATGGCCGGACCGTAGGACGGCCGGGACCGCGGGATCAGGCGGTGCTCACAAGAACGCAGCCCGCACCGGCCCGCTTGTCACCTGCTCGCAGAGAACGGGGTGCGGTCAGGCGTCCTTGATCGTCGCGGTGACGGGCGTGCCGGTCTCCACCGTACGGCTGACCGTGCACAGCCGGTCGTGGGAGACGGTGACCGCCCGGGGCAGGATCGCGCGGGCCCGGTCCCCGGCCTCACCCTCCGGGAAGGTCACGGCGAAGGTGACCGCGAGGTCGGTCATCCGGTTGCCGAGGTCGTCGCTGACCTTGTTGCCGGTCACGGTCACGGTGAAGCCGTCCGGCTCCGCGTGCCGGGTGGTGGCCACATCGACGTCGGCGGCGGTGCAGCCCCCGATCGCGGCGAGCAGCAGCTCGACCGGGGTGAACTCGGTACCGCCGCCGACGGCGGTACCGAAGTCGACGGTGCCGCCGCGGGCGTTGGTCGCGGTGAAGCGGCCGGGGGCGGTGCGGTCGACGGTGACGAGGCGCAGGGAGTTTTCGCTCATGCCGGAGATCCTTCCAGAGAGCCGGACCGGATCTTCGGAGCGGAGCGGAGCGGTGGGCGCGGGCGCGGGCTATGCGCGGGCGGCGCGGCCGATCTCGGCTGCGACTCGCGCGTGGGACAGATACTGCGCGATGTCGTGCGCCCGGTCCTTCGGATTGGCGCAGAGCACGTCGCGAACCCGTGACCAGGTGTCGCCCAGCGGGCAGCCGATGGCGACGGCGTCCCCGGCGGCCCACGCGTTGAGCCACACGTCCACCTTCCCGGGCCGGACCGGTCCGCGGGCGAGCAGTCGCTTGTACACGGCGTCCAGTCCGAGGGGGCTGCCTGCGGTCACCAGCAGGGGTACCGAGACCCCGCTGGGCAGCATGGTGCACAGGTCGAGCGCGACGACGGTACCGAGGCTGTGGGTGACCAGCACGATCTCACCGTTCTCGGGCAGCCCGGCCAGCACCGATTCGAGCACGGCGTCGCGTACCGACTTGTCGCCGAGATAGGCCGCGACATCGCGGAACACCGCCGCGATCACGATGTCATCGAGTCCGCTGCGCGCCGCGATCCAGGACAACGGCCGTTGCAGTGCGGCGACCACCCCGCCGAGCAGGCTCGACTCCTCGGCGGCCTCAGGCTCACGCTCCGACGCGGGCATCCCGGTGGCCACGGCCGCTTCGGCGAGCAGCGCGGCGTACACCGTGCGAGCCTCGGCGTCGGCGGGCACGTACGCCTCGGCCGTGGTCGACGCGGTCTCGGAGGGGGCACTCTCGCGACTGGCCGATGCGGCGGCCAACGCGTCGCCGTAGAAGGGGAACCGGATGTCGGCGGCGTCCAGTGGCGGAAGGCCCGCCGCCGCCAGCCCGGTGGCAAGGCCCCGGCACCATCCGGCGCGCAGCTGGGCGGGGTCGTGGCCCTGCTGACCGCGGCCGTGCAGGAACACCACGTGCCGGCCGGTGCCGGTCCGCCCGCTGACGCCCAGCCGCTCCTGACTGACTGCGGCGACCGCGGCGACTGCGACGAGGCGGTCGACCGCCGGCGACACCTCGGTCGGCGGGCCTACCGGCACCGCCTGTGGGCCCAACTCGGCGAGCAGTGCCGCCGGTTGCGGTGGCAGCTGGGCCGCGGCGAGGTGCCGCAGGATGGCGCTGACCCGGGCCCCCTCGTTGGCGATCCAGCCCGCGCCGGCGGGATCGGGTACGCCGGCGTGGTGCAGTGCGACGACCTCCCACTGGTCGTTGAACACGGGCGAGCCGGAGTTTCCGGGCTCGGTGTCCGTGCGGTAGTGCAGGAACTGCGGCAGCTGGTTGAGCAGTTCGTTGGCGCGGACCGCGACCTCCTTCAGCCGCGCCTCCGGGTGGCCGACGATGTTCACCGGCTCGCCGATGACGATCTTCCCCTGCTGCGCGATGAGCCTCAGCCAGCCGTGCACCGAGCCGGGTCGCCTCCCGTCCGCGCCGGCCCCGACCGCGACGAGGGTGTAGTCGAGGGCGGGGTCCGTGACGAACAGGTCGGCCGGGGCCAGGTCATAGGGGTCGACGGGTTTGGAGACACCGTCGGCGTCGGCTTCGACGTCGAACTCCGCGAAGGACCCGGTCGCCGTCGCCACGTCGGGCAGCACGTGGTGGTTGGTGAGGAGCAGGCGTTCCCCCACGAGGAACCCGGTGCCGAAGCCGGCCCGCCGGCCGCCCTGGATGATGGAGATGCGAGCCACCGCCCGGGCCGCACGCGCCCCGCGGGCAAGGAAGTTGACGCTCTGCAGCTCGCTCGCGGCGCCGAGGATCCGTTCGAAGACGACGGCGGGAGGCACCGGCCCCCGGTCGGACGGCGCGGGCGCCAGTTCCCCCGGGTCGACCTCACGCCCGCTTACCAGCCGCTCCGCGCGGGCGCGCAGCTGTTCCTCGCTGTCGGCGGCGAAGGGCGTACCGGTCTCCACCTGTCGACGCCGGATGTCCTCACGCTGGTCCACCGTTTCCCGGTAGCGCTCCACCATGTTCCGCTGCTGCTCTCCTAGGTTCATGCGCGCATGGTCCGGCGAGCGGGACGTGCGGCGCTTCGGGGAACTCCCTACGGAGCACGCGAGCGCCCCCGCCGAAGCAGATCGGCGGGGGCGTGGGTGGCGCGGCTCGAAGAGGGGCGTCGGTTCATCGGTTCAGAGGACGCCGGCGAACCGGAGGAAGTCGGCGATCGTGCGCACCGGCCGGCCGTTCGGGAGCAGGACGCCCTGTGCGGGGCTCCAGCTCGTCCGGTTGACGTACGAACCGGGGTCCTTGCGGATCTGGCCGATGATGGTCTCGGCGACGATGCGGCTGCCGACCTCGCCGAGCCGCCGGCCCAGCTCCCGCACCTCGGACTCCTTCAACACGTAGAACCACAGCGGGGTCCTGTCGAACAGACCGCCCGACTCCAGGGCGTCCTTGACCGCGTCACTGCTGCCCTGTTCGAGTTCCGCGCGGCTGAGGGGTGCGATTTCGAGTGCCTCGGCCACCGCCTGTCCGGTGGGGGCTGCCAGTCGGTAGCCGCGCAGGAGGTTGCGCTGGGCGAGGTGCTTGAGCAGCTTCCTGATCCGCTCGGGCAGGCTCGGGTCGTTGCCCTCGCCGCGCAGATCGGCTAGCGGGGGCGCGAGCCTGGTGTCGATGAGCCGCGTGAAACGGTTGGCGAACTGGCTGTTCTTGTCGACCATCCGGGCCCACTCCGCCGGCCAGTTCGACGGGAGGGTCGTCAGCGTGCCGACGAAGCCGCCCCTGCCGGTGAACTGGAAGAGCTGGTCCAGGGTGGACACGGGGGCCCTGTCGCCGGGGCGGCCGAAGTTGCGGTTCCAGTCGTACGCCCCCCGCACCATGCTGTGACCGAAGCGGAAGGCCGCCACCGCGAACTCGATCGGCATGTAGGTGCCGCGATCGTCCAGGTCGAGCAGGTTGCCCTCGGCGGTGTCCACACGGTCGACGACGTCGGGGCGCGCCACGGTGCGCAGATAGTCGTGCACGGTCAGCCACTGGTAGGTCCACCGGGTGAGGTCCCTGGCCCGCCGGAAGACCTCGGTGTCCGTCTCGAACTCGGACTCGTGGTCGCGCACCCACTCGACCGCCGCGTTGTGGAACTTGAGGAAGGCCACGTGGAGTTGGGCCACCACGAGGTTCTCGTCGTTGCGCGTGTCGCCGACGAGCGGAGTGCGGTCGGCCTTGCGCGGCAGATCCCGTTCGGTGTCGTCGACCGGGGGGATCAGCGCGCCCACATTGGCGGGAACGGGCGTGAGCAGGCCCAGCCGGAACGTGATCCCGTCGTAGGGAACGGCGTCCCTGCCCACGACCGGTGCCGCGAACGGCCCGTCGCCGTAGACCGAGTCGAGGTTCAGCGACGGGATCCGCAGGTTCGCCAGCTTCGCGACCACCTCGTGCGGCGGCAGGGGCGGCGGGTTCTCCTCGGTGATGCTGATCGCCAGGTCGCGGTCGGTCGCGGCCGTCAGATCGTGGTCCACGAACTGGCCCCAGTAGGTGTAGATCGTCGGAATCGGCGAGTTGAGCTCCGGGGCGCCCACCTCCTCCGGGGTCTCCACGATCGCCGAGCCCAGGGCGAGCAGGGCGGTGACGACCTTGGGGACGTCGTCATTCGGCAGGTGGTTGTCCGGGAACTTCTTCGCGAGGTCGAGGAACAGGTAGTCGAAGGAAGTGGTGCCCACATGCGCCGCGTCGTCGGTGGTCTCCTGGACCACCGTGCTGCGTGTGCTGAGACTCTCCTGGGTCTGGGCGATCTTCTCCGCCTCGTCCGTGTCGAGAATCGCGTGTCCGCCGTGCGTGAGGTTGGTGATCACCCGCCGGAACTGTCCCTGCTCAGCCATCCCGTGCCCCTTTCAGGTCTAGGAACACGCGAGCATTCCCGAACGTCCGCGCCACGGCTTCGGGGAACTCCCTGCCTCCGCCCGGGACATGCCCTCCCGCGGCCGTGAGCGGCTCCCCCGCCGGAACACCTACGCCACCTGCCGGGCCGGCGGCACCGGACACACCCGGCAGGGCCTACGCGTCATGCACTCACCGCGCGAACCCCGCCGTACGGAGACCGTCGTAGGACCGTCCCGACCCCTGACGCCGATCACCCTCCCGGGGGCACCCTGGAGACATGACGGAACGCCGCGATGGAGCGGCGGGTGTACGGGGGCGTCATGGAAGAGACAGCGATGACCGGCGTGCCGACGGGCGGCGCGGCATACGACCCGGTCCACGTGCCGGAGGACTCGGGTGGGCACGGGGCGTACCGCGTCGTGGCTCCCGCCGCACCCGACGAGGGGACGTCCCTCCCGGGACCAGCCGCCCTCGTCGGCCGACGCGCCGAACGAGACCTGGTGGACGGCCTGGTGGACACCCTGCCCCGGCAGGGCGGCGCTCTGCTGCTGAGCGGTGAGCCGGGGATCGGCAAGAGCATGGTGCTGCGCCACGCGGCCGCCCACTGCCAGGGTGCCCGGGTGCTGTGGGCCGGCGGAGTGGAGTCGGAGGCCGTCCTGCCGTACGCGGTGCTCGCCGACGTGCTGCTGCCGCTCCGCCGTCACTTCGGCGAACTGCCGTCGGCCCAGCGCAGTGCCGTCGAGGGCTGTCTCGCGCTCACGGACGTGGCCGAGTCGAATCCGTACGCGGTGTGCGCGGGCGCGCTCGGCGTGCTGGCCGCCGCCGGGGAGTCGTGGCCGCTGCTGGTCCTCGTCGACGACCTGCACTGGGCCGATCCCTCGTCGCGCCAGGTCCTGCAGTTCGTGGCCCGGCGACTGGCCACGGAGCGGGTGGCCCTGATCATGGCGGCACGCCGGGGGCGGCAGGAGGACGGGATCCAGGAGAGCGTGCCGCACACCACGCTGGGGCCGCTGTCGGACGACGAGTGCTGGACGCTGCTGCGGCGGCAGGCGCTCGACCGGACGGATCGGGCGGCCGACCGGATCGTCCGGCTGGCGAACGGCAACCCCCTGGTCCTGGTGGAGTACGCGGCGGCACTCGCCCGGGCCCGTGCGTGCGGAACCGAGCCGTGGGACGACTCGTGGGAGGCGCCGGGGCCGCTGGTGGAACGGGCGTGGCGCGGACAACTGCGTATGCTGCCGGCGCGCAGCCGCAAGGCGCTGGTGTACGTCGCCGCCGGCCGCGCCCCGCAATGGCCGCTGCTGCAACGGGTGTTGGCGTTCGACGGACTCACCACCGCCGATCTGGACGCGGCCGAGGCGGCCGGGCTGGTCCGCATGCGGGACGGCACCTGCGAGCTACGGCATCCCGTGCTGCGGCCGGTGGTGCTGGGACAGTGCGCCACCGTCCGGCGACTGGAGGTCTACCGGCGGCTGGCCACTCTCAGCTCGGGCGAACTTCAGACCTGGTATCTGGCCGCCGCCGCCCCCGGTCCGGACGAGTCGGTCGCCGCCCGTCTGGTGTCCGACGCCCGGCAGGCGCGCCAGCGTGGGGCGTTGGCGGCTGCCGCGCCCGCCTGGCGCCGTGCCGGCGAGCTGTCGCCGGACCCCGCGGACGCGGCCCGCCGGCTCTTCGAAGCCGCGCACGACGCGTTCTACGGCGGTACGACGCGGGATGCCGCCGAGTGGTGCGAACAGGCCCTGACGCACAGTCAGGATCCGTTGCTCACTGCGGACATCGAGTTGCTGCGCGGCCAGGCCTGCACCTGGCTCGGGGATCCGGGCCGCGCGCACCAGCTGCTGGTAG
Source organism: Streptomyces sp. P5F9 (assembly GCF_057961495.1). Taxonomy (NCBI): domain Bacteria; kingdom Bacillati; phylum Actinomycetota; class Actinomycetes; order Kitasatosporales; family Streptomycetaceae; genus Streptomyces; species Streptomyces sp. P5F9. Next base: position 11,631 of record NZ_JBXVPZ010000020.1, read on the forward strand.
GCGCCGCCCGGACGGTGGAGCCGGTGGACCGCTCACGTGCCTCCCAGCTGTACGGGGCCGCGGTGGTGCCGGCGACGATGGACGGGCGGATACGCGACGCGTGCGACATCGCCGCACGCTGCGAGGCGCTGGCGGACGGCATGCGCGGCACCCGGCGTCGGCAGGCCGCCGTCATGCGCGCCCGGGCGGAGGTTCTGGGCGGCGACGTGAGCGCGGGCCGTACGACCCTGCTCGCGCTGCTGGAGGAGACGCGTGGGCTGACCGGCCCCGAGGAACGTCAGACGGCGATGGAGATCGCGCAGGGTCTGTCGTGGACCGGCGACGGGGACCTCGCCCGCCGCGTGCTGGACACGGTGATCGAGGGGGTGCGCCGCGACAACGCCCCGGCCCTCCTGCCGTACGCCCTGTTGGCGCGGTGCCAGGTGGAGATGTGGTCCCGCTGGCCGATGGCGCGCGCGGACGCCACCGAGGCGCTGCGCTGGGCGGAGGAGTTCGGGCATCTGGCGATGACGGGCTACGCCTTGATCCAGCTCGCGCGGCTCGACGCCCTGCACGGCGACTTCGCGGACTGCCGGAAGCGGGTGGCGCGGTACGAGCGCTGGTGCGGCGGCCGACTGCGCGGCCTGGCCCTGTTCGCACGCGGTGCGCTCGGTACGTCCGCTTTCGCCGCCGGTGACGCCGAGGCGGCGCGTACGCACCTGGAGGCCGCGTTCGCGCTGGCCGACGAGATGGGGCTGGTCAATCCGACCCTCATGCCGTGGGTGGCCGACCTCGCCGAGGCCTGTCTGCGCACGGGGGCGCGGGAGGGTGCCGTGGCCGTCGCGGACTGGCTGCGGGAGCGCGACACGGCGACCGGTCTGGCGTGGCCGGCGGCCGCCCACGCCCGGTGCCGGCTGATGCTCGCGCGGTCCGCCGAGGAGGCCGCCGACTGGCTGGCCGTCGCGGAACGCGTCCATGCCGACAAGGAGATGGCCTTCGAGGCGGCGCGCACACGGCTCGTCGCGGGAGAGGTGCTGCGCCGGTTCCGGCGGCCGTCCGCGGCACGGGAGCCGCTGCTGCTCGCACAGCGGACGTTCACCGCGCTGGGCGCTGTTCCGTGGGCGGTCCGGGCCGAGGCGGAGGTCGCGGCGACCGGACACCGCTCAGCCGTCCACGGGGACGAACCGCCTCCGGTGGCCCTGCTCACGCCGCAGGAGCTCCAGGTGGCGCGTGCCATCGGCGAGGGCCTCAGCAACGTGGAGGCGGCCGCGTCGCTCTTCCTCTCCCGCAAGACGATCGAGGCCCATCTCACCCGCGTCTACCGCAAGTTGGGCGTCCGTTCCCGCTCGGACCTGGCGCGTTGCCTGGCCCATGCCGGGGTCACCGGGTAGCGGGGCACGGGCAGTCGGGGTACGACGGAGTCCGGTGCGGGCAGGACGTGTGTGCCGCCCGCGCTGGCCGCTTCAGGAGACCTGTGAGGCGTCGACCAGGACGACCCGGTGGTTGTACTGGATCGTGTAGTACTTGGCCGCGCCGGTGACGTAGGTGTCGCCCGAGACGAAGAAGTCGTCGGCGCTGACCGGGGGTTGGGTGGCGACGTAGGCCTGGCCCGCCGGGAAGCCGTAGACGGTCAGGGGTTTCTGGGTGGACGGGGACAGGCCGGACGGGTACTCCGACGCCTGCGGGTAGCCGGAGCCGTAGAGGGTCGCGGCCTGGTCGCCGGAGTGGAGGATCGTGGCGCCGGGCGCGGCGCAGGTGTTGACGCCGTGGGGGTTGTGGAACCACACCTTCGCGCCGCTGAACCAGATGGCGGTCCAGTCGCCGTCGACGTCGGCGACCACGAACTGCTGGCCGGCCTGGACGGTGCTGCCCCAGTCGTGGATCGAGTCGGTGCCCGCGCCGGCGCCGGGGTGGATGGCCGGGTCGGCGAACAGGGGCGCGTCCGCACTCGGACCGGTGCGCACCGGAAGGAAGTTGGAGGGCGCGGTGCTCTCGGTGCAGGCGGTGGTGGCGCCCGTGGGGTCGTCGGCCGGGCAGACCTGGACGGTCTGCTGGTTGGTCGCGAACTCGGGGCTGATGGTGACCGCCGAACCCACCCTCGGGGCGTGCCGGGCGGCGCTCTGCGCGTGGACCGCCCTCGACGGGGCGACCATGTTCATGAACGCCGTCCAGTCCCAGTAGGGGCCGGGGTCCCAGTGCATGCCCCGTACGTAACTGTCCTGCGGGCCGGGCACGTTGTCGTGGCCGATGATGTGCTCGCGGTCGAGCGGGATGTCGTACTTCGCGGCGAGGTACTTCACCAGATCGGCCGTCGCCTGGTACTGCGCCTGCGAGTACCAGGTGGCTCCGTGCGCGGCGTAGCCCTCGTGCTCGATGCCGACCGAGTGCATGTTGAACCAGTAGTTGCCGGCGTGGAAGGCGATGTCCTTGGTGTGCGTCATCTGCGTGACGGCCGCGTCCGAGGCCCGCATGACGTAGTGCGCCGAGTCGCCGGAGCCCACCGTCTGGAACGTCTTGATCGCGGCGTCGTAGGACGACTCGGTGTCGTGCAGGACGATGTACTTGATCTGCACGCCGTCGTCCGGGCGGCCCGCGACCTGCCCGTTGGAGGCGGCCGCGGCGAGGAAGGTGCAGTCGACGGTGGCCGGGCACTCGGTGTCGGTGGCCGTCGTGGCGGCCTTCAGCTTCAGTTCGGACAGCTGCCGCGTCTCGGGGTGGACCGCGCTCTGCGCCGCGAGGCGGACGTGCTGTCCGTCGACGGTCGTCCGCGAGGCGCCCGAGGACACGGTCTTGAAGACGCGGTCGGCGAAGAGCTGCGCGGCCTTCTGGTCCGACGACTGGCTGTACTTGGCCACCGCGCCGTACCAGTCGGCCGGGTCGGTGGAGCCCTTGCCCGTCAACTCCCGCTGGTACGAGGCGAGCAGGGCGGCACCGGCGCGGATGTTCTCGCGGTCGTCGGTGCGCAGTTTCGTCGCCGGGGTGTCGGTGAGCTTCGCCGCCGCGTCCAGGGTGTGCAGCGCCGGGTCCGACGTCAGCTCGGCGAGGTCACCGCGGCCGACAGCACCCGTCGCGCCCCCGGACACCATGGTGGCGGTGACGTCCGTCAGGTTCATCGGGCCGTATCCGCCCGAGGTGTTGTAGTGCCCGTCGTGGTCGTCCCACTGCGACTCCTGGTACGACACCGCCAGGAGCACGGGCAGCGGTACGCCGAACTCCTTTGCCGCGTCGGCGAAGGAGGACTGCCGGTCGGCGCCCGGGGCCTGGGCGGCCTGCGCCGTCGACGGCAGAACGGCGAAACAGCCTGCGGCCACGGCGCCGCCGGCCAGAATCCCGGCCAGCACTTTCCGGGGTGATCTTCTACGCGAGGATTGCTGCAAGGCTCTTCCCTTGTATGTAGTGCCCTGAATGTATGAAGTGCTCTGAGGCAGACGTGCGGGGTGACGCTGCCCGAACCACTGTGCGGAAGCTTCCAGCATCACCCACCGGACGTCACAACTCCCGCAGCCGCCAAGCGAGTCGGCGCCTTCATCGGTGGTGTCACTGGCCTCGACGTCATCCGGCGCGGTCCGGTTGCGGGGCGGCGGCACCGACACGAAACCACGGTGGCTGCGGCGGTCCGCCCTGGGACCTCCCGCGGGGCTAATGTCCGTCGGGTGAGCACAGACGATGTGAACCGGCGCTGGACACGGTCCATGCCCGAGGCCTACGAACGCCACCTGGTGCCGGTCTTCTTCCGCCCCTTCGCCGCCGACCTGGCCGCCAGGGCGGCAGCGCTGCGACCCCGCACGGTCCTGGAACTCGCCGCCGGAACCGGGGCGTTGACCTCGGCCCTGCTCACCGCGGTGCCCACGGCCTCGGTGGTGGCGACCGACCTCAACGATGCGATGGTCACCGCGGGATCGGCACGGGAACCCCGTGCGGACTGGCGACAGGCGGACGCCCAACACCTGCCCTTCGAGAACGGCAGCTTCGACCTCGTCGTATGCCAGTTCGGGGTGATGTTCTTCCCCGACAGGCCCGCCGCCTACGCCGAGGTGCGCCGGGTCCTGGCCCCGCAGGGACGGTTCCTGTTCAACAGCTGGGGCCCGCTGGCCTCGCACGGATTCGGGGCCGCCTTCCAGACCGCCCTGGAACAGTCCATGCCCGACGGAGCACCCCCGTTCCTGAAGGACGTGCCCCACGGCTACTCCGACCCGGCCGTCGTCACCGCGGATCTGTCGGCCGCCGGACTGACCCTGGCCAACGCCGAGGAGATCACGCTGGAAGGCGTCGCGGAGTCGGCGGCCTCCATCGCCACCGGGTTCCTCACCGGCACACCGGTGAGCGCCGCCGTGCAGGCCCGCGAAGACGCGCGGGCCATCCAGGCCGCCGTCACACAGAGGATGACGGACCACCTCGGCACCGGCCCCGTGACGGCACCGATGACCGCGACCGTCTACACAGCACACCAGTAGGCAGAGCCCTCCACCCGGGCGCGAAAGCCGGCCTGAGCAGAACTCTGACGCGGAAGCTCCCCACCGGCCGGCCACTTAGGAAGAAGCAGGAAGAAGCATCGCCACGCAGCTCTGATCGCGACGTGCCGAGCCCTGCCCGGCACAAGGGTTTGCGGGCCGTGATTGAAACCGTTCAACTCCCTCGCATGCACCTCGCACGCCGACGCCGCCCGAGGCGGTCTCCAAGTAGCCGTGTCACGAAAACAGTTGCATGACGATTGACCCCGCCACCACCAGGCTCTACGTTACCCACGCCTCTCGCATCTGAATCGATTCATCCCCTTCCGCACGAGTGAGGAGTCGTAGTGATCAGCAGGAGGAACATACTCGCGGGCGCGGTCGCCACGGTCGCGGCAGCGACCGTCGACGGCGTACCGGCGATGGCCGCGCCGGCATCCGGACAGACGCAGGCAGAGACACAGACGCTGCGCGACGGACCGCGCGTCACGGCGCCGACCGTGGAATACGTCCAACACCCGCTGGGGATCGACGTACAACGGCCCCGGCTGAGCTGGCCGTTGGCCTCCGACGGAGTGGGCATGCGCCAGAGCGCCTATCAGATCCGCGTCGCCACCACCGCGTCGGGCCTGTCCCGCCCGGACGTCTGGGACAGCGGGAAGGTCACGTCCGGCGAGTCCGTCCTCGTGTCCTACGGAGGTCCTGGACTCAAGCCCCGTACGCGTTACCACTGGTCCGTACGCGTGTGGGACGCCGACGGGCACGTCTCCGGCTGGAGCGCTCCCTCGTGGTGGGAGACCGGACTGATGGACGCCGGGCAGTGGAGCGCCGACTGGATCTCCGCACCGGCGGGCCTCGTGGACGCGCCGTCCTTCGAGGGCGGTTCCTGGATCTGGTTCCCCGAGGGTGATCCGACGAGCAGCGTCCCGGCGGCAACCCGTTGGTTCCGCCATACCGCCCAACTGTCCGACGGGATCACGTCGGCGACGCTGGCCATCACCGCAGACAACGTATATGCCGTCTCCCTGAACGGAGTTGAGGTCGCCCACACCGACCTCGACACCGACAACGAGGACTGGAAGCGCCCGGCGGTGATCGACGTACTGGACCGCGTGCGGGCCGGTGACAACGTTATCGCCGTCGCCGCCACCAACGCGACCGAAGGCCCGGCAGGTCTCATCGCCACCCTTGTCGTCCGGACCGCCTCCGGTGAGCAGAAGGTGTTCACCGACGCCTCCTGGAAGACCACGGATCAGGAACCGGCCGACGGATGGCGGGAGTTGGAGTTCGACGACGGGGGCTGGCCGGCGGTCCGGGTGGCAGCGGCCTGGGGCAGCGGACCGTGGGGACGAGTCGTCCCGGTGTCGTACGCCGTCACCCAGCTGCGGCACGAATTCCGGCTGCCGCGCAGGAAAGTGGCCCGCGCGCGCCTGTACGCCACGGCGCTCGGCCTGTACGAGAGTCACCTCAACGGCAGCAGGGTGGGACTCGACCAGCTCGCTCCCGGCTGGACGGACTACCGCACCCGCGTCCAGTACCAGACGTACGACGTCACCGAACTCCTGCGGCCCGGCGCCAACACCATCGGGGCGTATCTGGCACCCGGCTGGTACGCCGGCAACGTGGGCATGTTCGGGCCCGGTCAGTACGGTCAAGTCCCGGCACTTCTAGCCCAGTTGGAGGTGGAGTACGCGGACGGGACGAGCGAGCGCATCGTGTCGGACGCCGACTGGCGGGCCGCCGCAGGGCCGATCGTCGCCGCCGATCTGCTCAACGGCGAGACGTACGACGCGCGCAAGGAGACCCCTGACTGGGCCTCGCCCGGCTTCGACGACACGGGCTGGCTCGGTGTGCGGGGCATGGGTGGCGTCGGCGGCTTCGGTCCCGACCTGATCGTCGCGCAGGTGGACGGTCCGGTGCGGGTGGAGCGGGAGCTGACACCGAAGACCGTGACCCAACCCAGGCCCGGTGTCTACGTGTTGGACCTGGGCCAGAACATGGTCGGCTCGGTGCGACTGCGCGTCTCGGGCGACGCGGGGACGACCGTCCGGCTCAGACACGCCGAGGTGCTCAACCCCGACGGCACCGTCTACACCGCGAACCTGCGGACCGCGGCCGCGACCGACACGTACACCCTCAAGGGCGGCGGGAAGGAGGAGGTCTACGAGCCCCGCTTCACCTTCCACGGTTTCCGGTACGTCGAGGTGACCGGATTCCCCGGCACTCCCTCGGCGAGGGCCGTCACCGGCCGCGTGATGCATACGTCCGCCCCCTTCACCCTCGACTTCGAGACCGACGTACCGATGCTCAACCAGCTGCACCACAACATCACTTGGGGCCAGCGCGGCAACTTCCTCTCCGTGCCGACCGACACACCCGCGCGCGACGAGCGCCTGGGCTGGACGGGAGACATCAACGTCTTCGCGCCCACGGCCGCGTACACGATGGAGTCGGCGCGCTTCCTGTCCAAGTGGCTCGTCGACCTTCGGGACTCCCGGACCGCGGAGGGCGCGTTCACGGACGTAGCCCCGATGGTCGGCACGGTCGGCAACGGCACGGCCGGCTGGGGCGACGCGGGTGTCACGGTCCCCTGGTCCCTCTTCCAGGCGTACGGCGACCGCCAAGTCCTCGCGGACGCCTGGCCGTCCGTCCGGACCTGGCTGGCGTACCTGGAGAAGCACAGCGACCAACTGCTGCGCCCGGACCAGGGTTACGGCGACTGGCTGAACGTCGAGGACGAGACTCCCAAGGACGTCATCGCCACCGCGTACTTCGCGCACAGCGCCGACCTCGCGGCGCGGATGGCCGGCGAACTCGGCGAGGACACCGCCCCGTACAGCGATCTCTTCGAGCGGATCCGGGCGGCCTTCCAGGACGCCTACGTCACCTCCGACGGCCGTATCAAGGGCGATACGCAGACGGCGTACGTCCTGGCGCTGTCGATGAACCTGCTGCCGGACGCGTCGCGGAAGGCGGCGGGCGACCGTCTCGTCGCCCTGATCGAGGCCAAGGACTGGCACCTGTCGACAGGATTCCTCGGCACTCCCCGGCTGCTTCCCGTCCTGACCGACACGGGCCACACGGACGTCGCCTACCGCCTCCTGGAACAGCGTTCGTTCCCCAGTTGGGGCTACCAGATCGACCGGGGCTCCACCACCATGTGGGAACGCTGGGACTCCATCCGGCCCGACGGCAGCTTCCAGGACGCGGGCATGAACTCCTTCAACCACTACGCCTACGGCTCGGTGGGGGAATGGATGTACACGAACATCGCCGGCATCTCGGCGGGCCGGCCCGGCTACCGCGAGATCGTCATCCGCCCCCGCCCCGGCGGAGCCGTCACCACCGCACGCGCAACGTTCACCTCGGTCTACGGCCCGGTCTCCACCCAGTGGCGACAGCGGTCCGGCCGGTTCACGCTGACCTGCGCGGTGCCGCCCAACACGACGGCCGAGGTGTGGATCCCCACGTCCACCCCGGACGCGGTGACCCACACGCACGGGACCTACCTGCGCCAGGAGGACGGCTGCGCGGTCTACCGGGTCGGCTCCGGCACCCACCGCTTCACCACCTGATCAAGGCGGTACGGCTGCCCGGAGCGGTCACCGGTCCGGGCAGCTCGACCTGAGGCGGCACTCAGAGATCAGAGGCAGCATCAGGACCCCGCAAGAAAGGTGAGGCGCACCTTTCGCTCGGGGTTGTCCCTGTTCGTATCGACCAGACACACCGACTGCCACGTCCCCAACTCCAGCCGCCCGCCCACCACCGGCAGCGTCGCATGCGGCGGTACGAACGCCGGGAGGACGTGGTCGCGGCCGTGCCCGGGGCTGCCGTGGCGGTGCTGCCAGCGGTCGTCGGCGGGGAGGAGGGTGTGCAGGGCGGCGAGGAGGTCGTCGTCGCTGCCGGCGCCCGTCTCCAGGATCGCGACGCCCGCGGTGGCGTGGGGGACGAAGATGTTGAGGAGGCCGTCGCGGCCGGCCGTCGCCTCCCGGAGGAAGGCCTCGCAGTCGCGGGTCAGGTCCATGACCCGCTCCCTGGAACCGGTGGCGACGTTCAGGACTCGGGTGGTGAAGGCAGCTGACATGCCTCCCATCCTGACCCATCTGTCGGACTCCTCGCCCGATTCCCGCCTGCCGGACTCCCCGCCCGATTCCTGCCTCCGCCTGCCGGGCTCCTCGCCCGATCGGTCGCCCGGTCCGTGATACGAGAGGTCCAGTCCGCGAGACACCGTTGACCGTGGCACGCCATCTGACCTATTTTCTGCCGCATGTTGCGTTCAGTTCTGCTCACCACGCGCGGTCACATCGACCTGCTGCGGGTGGCCTCCGCCGCGTGTCGCCGCGGCCGCTGACGTCTTCTTCCGCCTCACCCCTTCTCTTTTCCCGCACTCCGTCGCGCCCGTTCACATCGTCGTGACGCGGCGGCGTTGAGGCGTACCCCTCTCCTCACCGGACGCTCTCCCCCATCCGTGGAGCACCCATGAGCATCAGCCATGCCCCGCCCGACTCCTCCGGGCCCGACATTTCCCCTATATCGACATCGAAGGCCAACTCAGGCGATCCCGCTCCGCTCGATCTCGTCCCCCTCGTCCCCACCTCCTCGCGCCGCACCCGCGTCCCCCGCTGGCTGCGCCGCACCACCGGCCCGCTCGTGCTGCTCGCACTGTGGCAACTCCTCAGCAGCACAGGCGTGTTGACCTCCGACGTGCTCGCCTCGCCCGGCCGGATCGCCCAGGTCGGCTGGGACCTGATCGACAACGGTTCACTGACCTCGGCCATGGCCACCTCGCTGCAGCGGGTCGCCATCGGGCTGCTCCTCGGCACCGTCATCGGCATCGGACTCGCCCTGGTCTCCGGTCTGTTCAGGGTCGGCGAGGACCTGGTCGACGCCCCCGTGCAGATGCTGCGGACCGTGCCCTTCGTCGGGCTGATCCCGCTGTTCATCATCTGGTTCGGCATCGGCGAGGCGCCGAAGGTCGCCATCATCACGCTCGGTGTGACCTTCCCCCTCTACCTCAACGTCTACGCCGGAATCCGGGGCGTGGACAGCCAGTTGATCGAGGCCGGTGAGTCGCTCGGGCTGTCCCGCTGGGGGCTCGTCCGGCATGTGGTGCTGCCGGGCGCGCTGCCCAACGCGATGACCGGGCTGCGCTACTCCCTCGGCATCGCCTGGCTGGCCCTCGTCTTCGCCGAGCAGATCAACGCGGACGCCGGCATCGGCTTCCTCATGGTGCAGGCCCGGGACTTCCTTCAGACCGACGTGATCGTGGTCTGCCTGATCGTCTACGCCTTCCTCGGCCTGCTGGCCGACTTCCTCGTCCGCACCCTCGAAAGGCTGCTGCTGCAATGGCGACCGACGTTCACGGGCCGGTGACCACCCGATCGGCGATCCAGTCGCCGGTGACCACGCAGGCGGTACGCGTCGAGGGGCTGACCCGTTCCTTCGACGGCCGCGTCGTCATCGACCAGCTTCGACTCGACGTGCGGCGGGGCGAGTTCGTGGCGCTGCTCGGCCGCAGCGGCTGCGGCAAGTCGACGCTGCTGCGCATCCTCGCCGGGCTCGACCGGGACATCGAGGGCACCGTCCTCGTGCCGCGCCGCAAGGCCGTCGCGTTCCAGGCGCCCCGGCTGATGCCGTGGAAGAAGGTGTGGCGCAACGTCCTGCTCGGGCTGCCCGGCAAGCCCGAACGGGCCGTGGCGGAAAAGGCGTTGGCGGAGGTCGGGCTCGGGGATCACTCCGACGCGTGGCCCAAGACGCTGTCCGGCGGTGAGGCGCAGCGGGCCTCGCTGGCCCGTGCGCTGGTGCGCGAGCCCGATCTGCTGCTGCTCGACGAGCCGTTCGGGGCACTCGACGCGCTCACCCGGATCAAGGCCCAGCGGTTGGTGGGCGAGCTGTGGCAACGGCGGGGCTGTGCCGTCCTGTTGGTGACGCATGACGTCGAGGAGGCCGTGCTGCTCGCGGACCGGGTCCTGGTGATGGACGACGGTGTCATCGCGCACGAGGAGCGCATCGACCTGGACCGGCCGCGCGACATCACCGACCCCCGGTTCGCCGAACTGCGCGCCGGACTCCTGGAACGCCTCGGCGTCGACACCGCCGCCGAAGCCGCCTGAACTCCCCTACGCACCAACCCAGTTACCGAGAACGGAACCCCCATGCGACGAAGCCTCGTCCCCGCCGCCCTGCTGCTCCCCCTCGCCCTCCTGCTCACCGCCTGCGGCGGGAACTCGGCCGCCGAGACCTCGACGGGCACCGACGGCAAGGGCTCCCTCACGCTCAACGTCGGTGATCAGAAAGGCGGTTCGGAGGCGGTGCTGCGGGCCGCAGGTGAACTCAAGAACCTGGACTACAAGATCAAGTGGTCCACGTTCACCTCCGGTCCGCCCCTTCTGGAGGCCGTCAACGCCAAGGCCGTCGACATCGGCGGTGTCGGCAACACCCCGCCGGTGTTCGCGGCGGGCGCCGACTCGAAGATCAAGGTGGTGGCCGCCTGGCACGGCACGTCCGAGGGCGACGCCATCCTCGTGCCGAAGGACTCGAAGCTCAGCGAACCGCAGCAGCTCAAGGGCAAGTCCATCGCCGTGGCGCAGGGTTCATCCGCGCACTTCCAGCTGGTCGCCTCCCTCAAGGCGGCCGGGCTCGGCATCGGCGACGTCAAGGTGAAGTACCTCCAACCGGCCGACGCGCTGGCCGCGTTCACCTCCGGCAAGGTCGACGCGTGGGCGGTGTGGGACCCGTACACCTCGCAGATCCTCCAGGCCAAGCAGGGCCGCGTCCTCACGACCGGCCAGGGCGTGACCAACGGCCTCACCTTCCAGGTGGCGGCGCCCGGCGCGCTGGCGGACAAGAAGAAGGCCGCCGCCGTCAAGGACTACCTCGACCGGCTGCGCCGCGCCCAGACGTGGGTGTTCACGCATCAGGAGGAGTGGGCCAAGGTGTGGTCGAAGGACACCGGGCTGCCGTACGAGGTGGCGCTGGCGTCCGTGAAGCGGACCAACTCCACCCGGGTCCCGGTCGCCGTCGACAAGCCGCTCATCGCCTCCGAGCAGCAGATCGCCGACACCTTCACCCAACTCAAGCTGATACCGCGGAAGGTGGACTTCGCCGACTTCGTGGACACGCGCTACAACGGCAGTCTGCCGGCCTCCACTTCCGCCCCGCGCACCACGGGAGGCTCGTGACATGGGCGTGCGTCCGCACTGGTTCCTGCCGACCGGCGGCGACGGCCGTACGCTCGTCGACCGGCACGCCTACGGGCCCAACCGCGCGGGCGCGGTCCGCGGGGTGCGGCCGCCGGACATCGAGTACCTCGCCCAAATCGCCAAGGCCGCCGAGCAGTTGGGCTTCGAGGCGGTGCTGACGCCGACCGGCACGTGGTGCGAGGACGCCTGGCTGACGACGGTCGCTCTCGCGCAGCACACCGAACGGCTGAAGTTCCTGGTGGCGTTCCGGCCCGGGGTGATCTCGCCGACGCTGGCCGCGCAGATGGCGGCGACCTATCAACGGGTCACGCGCGGGCGGCTGTTGCTCAACGTCGTCACCGGCGGCGACTCGGCCGAGCAGCGCCGCTTCGGCGACCGTCTCGGCCACGACCAGCGGTACGCCCGTACGGACGAGTTCCTGTCGGTCGTACGAGGGGTGTGGCGGGGAGAGCCGTACGACTTCGACGGTGTCCACTACCAGGTGGAGGGCGGGCTGACCGCGCTGCCGCCCGATCCGGTGCCGCAGGTGTTCTTCGGGGGTTCGTCGGCGGCGGCCGGGCCGGTCGCCGCCCGGCATGCGGACGTCTATCTCACCTGGGGAGAACCGCCGGCGCAGGTCAAGGAGAAGATCGACTGGATTCGCGGGCTGGCCGAGCGGGAGGGGCGGGACGTGCGGTTCGGGGTGCGGCTGCACACCATCTCGCGAGACTCGTCGGCCGAGGCGTGGGCGACCGCGAACCGGCTGCTCGACGACCTCGACGCGGACACGGTCGCGGCCGCGCAGACAGCCCTCGGACGCAGTGAATCGGTGGGCCAGCAGCGGATGTTGGCCCTGCACGGCGGCTCGCGCGAGGAGCTGGAGATCCACCCGAACCTGTGGGCGGGCGTCGGTCTCGTCCGGGGCGGCGCGGGCACCGCGCTCGTCGGCAACCATGCCGAGGTCGCCGATCTGATCGAGGAGTACCACTCGCTGGGCGTCGAGCACTTCGTGCTCTCCGGGTATCCGCATCTGGAGGAGGCGTACTGGTTCGGGGAGGGCGTGATTCCCGAGCTGGCGGCGCGTGGGCTGGTCGAGGGGAAGGCGAAGGCCGGCCTGCCGTTGCTCGTGAGCGGCGGGCGCTGAGCGGCCGGGAAGATCCACGACCTCGGCGCTGTTCGTACAAACGTGAACAACACGCGTGAGGTCGACGTGGTCGTCATAGGCGCCGGGCAGGCAGGACTCGCCGGCGCCTATCACCTGCGACGCACCGGTTTCGAGCCGGAGCGCGACTTCGTGGTGCTGGACCACGCGCCCGCGCCGGGCGGCGCCTGGCAGTTCCGCTGGCCGTCCTTGACGTACGGCAAGGTCCACGGGATGCACGCGCTGCCGGGCATGGAACTCACGGACGCCGATCCGGCCCGTCCGTCCGCCGAGGTGATCGCCGAGTACTTCGCCGCGTACGAGCGGGCCTTCGACCTGCGGGTGCGGCGGCCGGTGGATGTGAAGGCCGTGCGGGAGGGCGTGGACGGGCGGCTGCTCGTCGAGACGTCCGACGGTACGTGGTCGACGCGGGCGCTGATCAATGCGACCGGGACGTGGGACCGGCCGTTCTGGCCGCGCTATCCGGGTCAAGAGACCTTCCGGGGGCGGCAGTTGCACACCGCGCAGTATCCGGGGCCCGAGGAGTTCGCCGGGTTGCGGGTGGTCGTGGTGGGCGGGGGCGCGTCCGGTACCCAGCATCTGATGGAGCTCGCCCCGTACGCGGCCGCGACGACGTGGGTGACCCGGCGTCCGCCGGTGTTCCGCGAGGGGCCCTTCACCGAGGACGTGGGCCGGGCGGCCGTCGCGCTGGTGGAGGAACGGGTGCGGCAGGGCCTGCCGCCGAAGAGTGTCGTCTCCGTGACCGGGCTCCCGCTGAACGACGCGATCCGGCAGGCGATCGCGGACGGAGTCCTGGCCCGGCAGCCAATGTTCGACCGCATCACGCCCGACGGGGTGGCCTGGAACGACGGCCGCCATGTGGACGCCGATGTCATCCTGTGGGCAACCGGCTTCCGGGCCGCGATCGACCACCTGTCACCGCTGAAGCTGCGCGAGCCGGGTGGGGGCATCCGGGTCGACGGGACCCGGGCGGTCACCGATCCGCGGGTGCATCTGGTCGGGTACGGGCCATCGGCAAGCACGATAGGCGCGAACCGGGCGGGGCGTGCGGCGGTACGGGACATCAGGCGGTTGCTGGCCGGGGAGGCGGTGGCGGTCTGAGGTTGTTCTGGGCGCTTGCCGGCTGGCCAAGGGCTTTTGAGGGGCGCGAGGCTGTGACATGAGCGGCTCCGCCGCGGGGCGCGACCAGCCACAGCACACCCGCACCCGCACCCGCACCCGCACCCGCACCCGCACCCGCCAACGAAACACAAGTCACCCACCCCCGCGACACATCAGGCGGCGCCGGCCGGAAGGCCGAGCGCCGCCTACGGCGTCCCGTGCGGGTCACTTCGTGGGCGACGCGCTGTTCTTCTGGGCCGCGTTGAACTCGGCGACGTTGCGCTGGTGTTCCTCGTAGGTGGCCGCGAAGCGGGTGTCGCCGGGCTTGACCGTGACGAAGTACAGCCAGTCGCCCGGGGGCGGGTTGATCGCGGCGCGCATCGCCTCCTCGCCCGGGTTGTCGATCGGGGTGGGCGGCAGGCCCATGCGCTGGTAGGAGTTGTAGGGGCTGTCGAGCCGCGTGTCGCTGCCGGTGGTCTTCAACGTGGCGCGGTTCAGGGCGTAGTTGATGGTGGAGTCCATCTGCAGCGGCATGCCGCGTTCGAGGCGGTTGAAGATGACCCGGGACACCTTCCCCATGTCGGCCGGCGAGGCAGCTTCGGCCTGCACGATGCTCGCGATGGTGACCGCCTGATAGACGTTCATCGCGTTGCGCTGCGCGCCGGCGGCGACCGGGGCGCCGTTGAACTTCTTGTTCGCGGTGTTGACCATGAACGACAGGAGCGACGCGGGCGTCGACTTCTTCTCCAGCGGATACGTCGCCGGGAAGAGATAGCCCTCGGGGTTGCCCTCCGCGTCGGTCGGCAGCTTCAGGCCGGCTTTCGCGATCGACTTCTTGGTGGTCCCGACCGGCAGCGCGAGGACCTTGTCCACGGCTTCGTAGATCTGGCCCGAGCGCCAGCCCTCCGGGATCACCAGTGAGGTGGGGCGTGTGTCCCCCTCACCCTCCAGGCTCAGCAGCGGCACCGCCACGGCGGTGCCGGCCACGACGGCCCCCGTCGCGATGAGGGCGACCCGGCCCCTGCGGGTCAGTCGAATCGTGCTCCGTGGCGGAGTGTTCATCTGCATGCGGGCACGGTAACCCGCATACCGTCACAAACCCGGCATATCTTCAGCTTGTCGGTTCCAGTTGGGCATCCCGGCGTACGAGGGCCGCGTACCGCCCGTCCTGATCGAGCAGTTCCTCGTGCGTGCCCCGCTCCGCGACCTGCCCGGAGTCGAGGACCACTATCTGGTCGGCGCTCCGGATCGTGGACAGCCGGTGGGCGATGGTGAGCGTGGTGCGGTTGGCCGACAGGGCGTCGATGGCGTCCTGGACGGCGGCTTCGGTGCGGTTGTCCAGCGCGCTGGTCGCCTCGTCCAGGATGAGGACCGGCGGGTCGCGCAGGATGGTGCGGGCGATGGCCAGGCGCTGCTTCTCACCGCCGGAGAACCGGTGGCCGCGCTCGCCGACGATCGTGTCGTACCCGTCGGGCAGGCCCGCGATGTGCTCGTGGATCTGCGCCGCGCGCGCCGCCGTGTACAGCTCCTCGTCGGTGGCGTCGGGCTTGGCGAAGCGGAGGTTGTCGGCGACCGAGGCGTGGAAGAGGTACGTCTCCTGGGAGACGACGCCGACGGCACGCGCGAGCGTGTCGAAGTCCAGGTCGCGGACGTCCACCCCGTCGAGGGTGACCCGGCCGCCCGTCACGTCGTAGAGCCGGGGCACGAGATAGCCGAGGGTCGACTTTCCGGCGCCGGTCGGGCCGACGATCGCGAGGCTGTTGCCCGCCGGGACGGTGATGTCGACGCCGTCGAGGATCGCGCCGCTCTTGTCGTCGTAGTGGAACTCGACGTCCTCGAAGCGGACTTCGCCCTTGATGGTGTCGAGGTGGACCGGGTTCTCGCGCTCGGTGATGTCGATCGGCAGGTCGAGGTACTCGAAGATGCGGGCGAAGAGTGCCAGCGAGGTCTGGATCTGGACGCCGGTCGACAGCAGGCTGACGGCCGGGCGGAACAGGCCCTGCTGGAGCGAGACGAAGGCGACGATGGTGCCGATCGAGGCGTCCGGGCCACCCAGGTGGAGGGTCATGCCGGCCGTCCAGTAGATGACGGCGGGCATCGCGGCCATGACGATCGAAATGACGGCCATGCGCCAGCGCCCGGCCATGTTCGACCGGACTTCGAGGTCGACCAGCCCCTCGGACTCCTCGGAGAAGGAGCGGGTGAGCGAGTCGGAGCGGCCCATCGTGCGGCCGAGCAGGATGCCGCTGACGGACAGCGACTCGGTGACCGTGGCGGCCATCTCGGCCATCTGCCGCTGGCGCTGGGTCGCGATCTTCTTGCGCTCGTTGCCGACGCGGCGGCTGATCCACACGAAGACCGGGAGCAGCAGCAGCGAGACGACGGTCAGCCGCCAGTCCAGGGCGATCATCGCGATGATCGTCGCGACCACGCTGGTGAGGTTCGAGACCAGGGAGGTGGCCGTGGAGGTGACGGTCGCCTGCATGCCGCCGATGTCGTTGGCTATGCGGGACTGGACCTCTCCGGTGCGGGTCCGGGTGAAGAAGGCGAGCGACATGCGCTGCAGCCGGCCGTAGACCGCTGTGCGCAGGTCGTGCATGACGCGCTGGCCGACCGTCGTGGAGATCAGGGTCTGAAGCACGCCGAAGATGCTGGTCAGGACGGCGCTCAGGATCATGCCGAGCGCGAGCAGGCTCAGCAGGCCGGTGCGGTTCTGCGGAATGGCGACGTCCAGCGTCTCCTTCAGCAGGAACGGGGTCGCCACAGTGACCAGGGACGCCGCGCCGACCAGGAGGCCGACGACCGCGAGCCGGGTGCGGTAGGGCTTGAAGAGCTTGAGAATGCGGCGCACCTGCCGAGGCTGGTCGGTCGAGGTGCCGGGGGACGGTGTCCATTTGATGTCGTCGCGGGGCATGGTCTCCTACGGATGGTGAGGCGATCAGGACTGGTCAAGCGCTCAGAGCTCGTGGAGCGATGAGACTTGGTGGAGCATAGCTCATTGTTACCTATACTCACAATGAACCAGGTCCTGATATTGTTCCCGTATGACCACCCCCGATTCCGACGGCCTGCTCGCGGAGCAGCTGCTGCGGCTCACGCGTCGGGTGCACCGCATCCAGAAGCGCCATCTGGAGCAGCGCGACCTCGGCATCACCCCCGCCCAGTCCCGGCTGCTGCGCACCCTCGCGCACTTCGACGCCCCGCCGCGTATGGCCGACCTCGCCGAGCGCCTCGAAGTGGTGCCGCGCGCCGTGACGACGCTGGTCGACGGGCTGGAGGCGAGCGGCAAGGTGCGGCGGGCGCCCGATCCGTCCAACCGCCGGGTGATCCGGATCGAGATCACGGACGACGGCCGCAAGGCGCTGAGCGAACTGCGGGGCGCGCGGCGAGGGGCGGCGGACGAGATTCTGGCGCCGCTCACGGATGTGGAGCGCGAGGTGTTGCGGGCGTTGCTGGACACGTTGGTGGACGGGGCGCCTGGTGCACACGAGGGGCATGACGCCCATGGGGCGCACGAGGGGCATGGGCACGGGCGGTCCTGCTGACTCGCTACCCGTTCACACGCTGCCCCGCCGACTCGCTCATCCGCTGCCGCTCTGGCCCACCGACCCAGGCTGTCGCCGGAGACCGGGCTCACGTCACTCCGGCCAGTTCGAGGCCTTGATGCGCTCCACGAAGTCGCCGCGCACGAAGCCCGGTACGAAATGGGCCAGCACGTCCGCCTTGATGTTGCCGAACGTGGTCTCGGGGCGGTCCTTGATGCCCTCGGTGAAGGCGGCGAGGATCCCGTTCTTGAAGTCCGGGCGAGGGTGCGCCGCCACCACGGCCGCACGCTGCTCGTCCGTGACGGCGTCGTAGCCGATGCCCACGACGTCCAGCCCCACACCGCGGTTGACGAGGGCGATCTCGGCCGCCATGTGCAGCGGGATCTCCTGTGTGGTGTGCAGGGCGATGCTCGCCCAGACCCGGTCGGCCGGCTCACCGGTGATGCCGTGCGCGTGCAGGAACCAGCGGGCCTCGTCGGCCACCTGACACGGCTCTTCCGCACCGAACTCGGTACCACGCCCGCCCGTTGGGTCGAACGGGTCCGTCTCGACCGCGCCCGGCATCTCCTCCTCGAAGGCCACAGCGTCACCTCCGCGGCGCACCACAGCGGTCTGGGCACCGACGAGACCCTCCGCCGCGCCTTCGCCCGCCACTTGGACACGACGCCGACGCACTATCGCAGCCGGTTCGCGAGCACACGCGGCCAGTCGCCCACGTCGTGAGCTGTGGCCTACGGGCTTCAACTCACGCTTGCCCGGAAGACCGTGTTGGCGTCGCAGCAGCCCGCAGCCCTGTCAGCAACGCGGCCAGAATGCGCGTCAGTTGGGGTTCGACATCGACGAGCGCATGCGCCAACTCGGGGCGGGATTCGTAGAGCGTTCGGAGGCGGGTACCGGGGGCGGCCATCTGCAACAGCGCCCCTGCCATGCTCGTCGCCGTGGCGATCACATCGATGGCCGCACGCTCGGTGATCGCGAGCATCCGGCACAACTCGGTCACCAGCGAAGCGACTACGCCGAGCACGACCGTCTTGAACTCGTACACCGAGTCGAGTGAGACGTTGCGTTCCAGGTTCAACGGCGCCTGAGCGAGCAGATCGCAGAAGAACGGCCGCGCGACGAGCGTCCGCGCGATGACGGCGGCTACCGCGTCGGAGTCCTCGTCGGCGATTTCACTCAACCGCACCCGAAGCTCCGCCGACCAGTCCTCCCACCCTTCGGCGGTCAGCGCCAGGAAGATCTGCTCCCGGGTCTCGAAGTACCGGAGCATCGCGGACTTGTGCATGCCGACGGCGGCGGCGATGTCCGTGAGGGTGACCTCGCGCACGCTGCGTTCGGCGCCGAGGGATCTGGCGGCGTCGAGGATCGCCCGCTCGCGCTGCTGCTTGGCCGCCGCGCTGCGGGCGCGCTGGGGACTGGGCGTGCTCATGCCCCCGAGCGTAGCGCAACTTGGTTGCATTAATTTAGCGCAACCGGGTTGCACTAATAACGAAACAGTGTTTTGCTAGCTGCATGACTCAGACATGGTTCATCACCGGTTCGTCCCGCGGCTTCGGCCGCAACCTCACCGTCGCGGCCCTGGAGGCCGGCGACCAAGTCGTCGCGACGGCACGCAAGCCGGAGCAGCTGGACGACTTGGTGCAGAAGTACGGCGACCGCATACTGCCCGTCACCCTCGACGTCACCGACCGGGTGGCCGCAACGGCGGCTCTAAAAGCAGGGGTTGACCGCTTCGGCGGGATCGACGTGGTCGTCAACAACGCCGGGTACGCCAACCTCTCCCCGGTCGAGACGACACCCGAGGACGACTTCCGCCGACAGTTCGACACGAACTTCTGGGGCGTCTACAACGTCTCGACGGCGGCGCTTCCGATCCTGAAGGCACAGGGCGCGGGCACGGTCGTACAGTTCTCGTCCGTCGGCGGCCGGGTCGGCGGGAATCCCGGGCTCGGGTCGTACCAGGCGGCGAAGTTCGCGGTCGACGGCTTCACCCGCGTGCTCGCGGCCGAGACCGCGCCGTTCGGCATCAGGTACCTCGTCGTGGAACCGGGCGGCTTCGCGACCGACTGGGCCGGTTCGTCGATGCGGATCCCGGAGGTTCCGCCGGAGTACGACGAGACCGTCGGCGCGGTGATCCGCCTCTTCGACGGTCCCGTGACCGCCGCAGGCGACCCGAAGCGGGCCGGGGAGATCCTGGTCCGGCTCGTCAAGCAGCCGAACCTGCCCTCCCATCTCCTCCTGGGTGTCATCGCGGTCGAGATGGCGCAGAGCTACTCACGCGACCAGATCGCCCAGGCGGCCGCATGGGAGGCGGTGAGCCGCTCGGCCGACTTCGACCAGGACTACCCCGTCGACCTCGTAGACACCGAGGCATAGGAAACCGCCCCACCCGGGTCACCGAAAAACGGGCCGCGACTCCCCCACCATAGAGATGGAACAGGAGCCGCAGCCCGCCACGATGAACTGACTCGCCCTCAACTGGCTTCGGGGGCAGTCTCCTTGACGCGCTGCGCGGGAATCTCGGCCTCTTCCCGCACGGCTTCTTCCGGCACACCCTCTTCCTCTACGGCTTCTTCTACGTCCGTGATCTCGCCGTCGAGGACCTTCTTGGCCCGCTCGATGTCCAGGGCGCCTTCCCAGCGGGAGACCGCGAAGACGGCGACGCAGTTGCCGAGAAGGTTGGTGACGACGCGCATCGAGTCCATGATGCGGTCCACACCGAGGAGCAGGGCGACCGCGCCGGCCGGAATCGCGCCCAGCGAGGAGGCGGTCGCGGACAGGGCGAGGAAGGCCGAACCGGGGATGCCGGCCATGCCCTTGCTGGTGAGCATGAGCACCAGGATCACGGCGATCTGCTGGCCGAGGCTGAGGTCGACGCCCACGGCCTGGGCGATGAACAGCGTGCCGATGGAGAGGTAGAGGGAGGCGCCGTCGAGGTTGAAGGAATAACCGGTGGGCAGCACCAGGCCGACCGCGTCGTCCCGGGCGCCGGCCTTGCGCAGCTTCTGCATCACGCGCGGCATGACGGACTCGGTGGAGGCGGTGCCGAGCGCGAGGAGCATCTCCTCACGGATGTAGCGGAGGAACTTCCAGAGGCTGAGCCCGGTGACCATGCGCAGGGCGACGGCGAGCACCACGAGGAAGAGCGCGGCGGCGACGTAGCAGAGGATGATCAGCTTGGCGTAGGTCTTCATGACGCCGAGCCCGTACTGGCCGACGAGGACGGCCATCGCGCCGAACACGGCGAGCGGGGCGAGTCGCATGACGAAGCCGACGATCGCGAAGATGATCTCCTGGGCCTGCTCGATCGCGGGCAGGACCTGCGGCACCTTGGTGTGGCCGAGGTGGAGCAGTGCGGCACCCACCAGGCAGGCCAGGATGAGGACTTGGAGCAGGGAGTTCTCGGCGAAGGCGCCGATGAAGCTGGTGGGGAGCGCGTTGACGATGAACTCGGTCGTCGAGGGCAGCGCGGCGCCACCCGTCTTCGCGTCCACCGCCGAGGTGTTGAGCGTGGCCGGGTCAACGTGCATCCCGGAACCGGGCTGGACCACGTTGGCGAGGACCAGGCCGATGATCAGCGCCGCGGTGCTGGCGACCTCGAACCAGATCAGCGCCTTGAGGCCGATCCGGCCGAAGGCCTTGAGGTCGCCGGCCTTGGCGATACCGACGACGACCACGCAGAACACGAGCGGCGAGATGATCGTCTTGATGAGCCGGGTGAATCCGTCGCCGAGGGGCTGGAGGTCCGTGGCCACGTCGGGCCACAGCTTTCCGACGAGGATGCCGAGGACGAGCGCGCAGGCGACCTGCGCGAAGAGTGAGGTACGCAGTATGCGTGCGACGCGTCGCGGCAGGGGCGGGACGGACGGCGGCACGGGCACTCCTTGAGGGGGGACGGTCGTTCGCAGAAGTCGATGGGGGGCGACTTCTGCGATACGGAAAGCGGCTTCCGAGTGGACACTCTGAAGCCGTTGTTGATCGTCCGGAAAACCTCCGTGTGACGGCCGTGTAAATCAGCCACCTGAGTGACGCATCGCACGCACAGCAGGTCAGCAGCCGTTGCGGTCCTCGGTGAGCACCCCCTGCGCGGTCGTCAGCGAACGGTCGTAGCAGCCGCCCGAGCCGTACAGCCGGTAGCGCTCACTCGACGTCCCGACCGCGTGCCGCTGGTCGCGGGGCACGTTCAGCGTGTAGGTCGCGTCCCCGGTGTAGGTGTCGTCGAGCCGCGACCACCCGGTCCGCCGCCCGTCCCGCGTGTCGACGACCGCCGCCCGGTCGCCGAGCGTGAGAACGGTACGCAGCCGGTCGTCCGTCCCGATCGTCGTCTCACCGTTCATCGTGTACGTCCGATGCGTGGCCGTCGTCCGGGCCGGTCCACGCCCGTCGACGGTCACCGACTCGTCGTCCGTCCAGGTCGCGTCGAGCCCGTCCATGTTCTCGCCGTCGATCCAGCGGTGCACGGAGGTGTTCGCGAGCGTCCGGTCGACGGTGGTCCGCACCCGGCCGTGCGAGGTGTCGACGTATCCGGCCGTGGTCAGCCGATGGCCCGCCTCGGTGTCCACGCGTTCCTCCGAACCGGGCGTGTACGTCGAGGAGTTGGCGAGCTCGCCCGCCCGGTCGAGGGTGAGCTTCCCGGTGACGTGGGCGCGCTGCGCGTCCTGCCAGACGAGCACGTTCACCGGCGCGCTCCACCCGCTCTGCCCCTCGGGCACGCCCACGACGGAGACGTCGACGTGGTGCGGGCGGCCGTCGTTGAGCAGCCCGGCGAAGGGTGTGAGGTCGTATTCGATCGGCTTGACGTCGAAGGCGCGCGGGCCGGGAATGACGTACCAGAGGAAGGGGTCGGACCAGCCGCCGGTCCACACGTTCGGGAACGGGGCGGCGATTCCGGCGAGTTGGCCGTCGACCTTGATCTGCACCTCGCGGTAGGGGCCCTTGTCCGCCTGGCAGGAGTACGGCGCCGAGCCGGGTACCGCGAGATACCAGAACTCCTCGCAGCCGCCGCCGGATCCGGTCGCGTAGACCTCGGCGATGATGCGTTCGGTGTTGCGCGGGGTAGTCACGGTCGAGTCGGCGGCGAGGGTGAGGACGCGGTCGGGGGTCTGCGCGGCCGCGGGTCTGCCCTCGTAGAACGTCAGGGTGGCCTTGACTCCGATGACGCCGGTGTACGTGTCGTCGACGACGTTGCCGATGAGCATCTCGACGTCCTGCGTGCTGCGGAAGATGGCGCTGTAGCGGGTGACGTCCTTCTCCACGGACCACTTGATGCCGTCGGGCGAGGGTTCCGGTGTGGAGGTACGGAGGATCTCGACCCCGCCGACGTGCAGGTAGCCGAGCCGGTCGTACTGCCGTCCGGCGACCGTCCCGTCCAGTCTCAGGACGACCTTGCTCCAGTGGTCGCCGCAGGCCTTGGGCGGGGTGTAGGTGCCCTGGTACGGGGTGAAGTCGCGGAACTCGGTGTCGGCGAGGGTGACTTGGCAGGACTTCGTCGCGGGCTTGGCGATCGGCGGAGTGGCGGTGATGGGGTCGTGCCAGTCGGTGCCGAACTCGGCGGGGACGTCGGCGACTTGAGCCTTGGTATCGACCGCTTGAGTTTTCGTTTCGGCCGCTTGAGCGGGGCTCGCGCCGAGGAGGGTGCTCGCCAGGAGGGTCGCTCCGGCGAGCATGGACATGACTATCCGGCTTCTCATGGGCGATGTTCTACCCCTTGAGGTCCGCCCTGTCCCCCATCAGCACCACGGGATGCCGGGCCGGGTCGAGCGTACGGAGCAGGTACTCCATCGCCTCTTTGGACAGACTGACGCAGGCCGACGTACCGCTGCCGTGGTCCAGGTGCAGCCAGATCCCGCCACCCTTGTCCTCGCCCTCGGGCTGCTCCGCGTCGTCGGGCGGGGTCCCGGGAACGCGGTTGTAGTCGATGGCGATGACGTAGTCGAAGTCGTGCCAGTGCGACTCGTCCCAGTCGCGCGGCGCCTCGTACGACTCGTCCTGGGAGTACGGGAGCGCCGTGCCCGGGTCGTCGAGCACTCCGCCGGCGGCGGTCAGGGTGAACACGCCGACGGGGCTGCGCTTGTCGCCGAGGTGATGGTCGGTGGTCCAGCCCAGCTTGCCGTTGTGCGCGGGCCAGCCGGCGGTCCGGGCCCAGGTGGAGCCGTTCTTCGTGAACAGGACGGCGGTGGAGTCCGAGGAGTCCTTGCCGTCGCCGTAGACCGTGAGGACCTGGCTCGTGTCGGTGGGGATGGCGCGCTGGAGCCGGTCGCCGACGTCCGGGATGCGGGTCGGGTCCGGGACAGCGGCGGTGACGGCCGGTCTCGGGTGGGTCGCCCTGGCGCCGGGTCTCCCTTCCGTGCCGCCGGGGTGTCCGGTGTGCGCGCTGCCGCACGCGGACAGGGTCGTCATCGTCAGGAGGGAACCGAGAGCCGCCATCGCGACCGTCGCACGTCGTGTGCCGCCACTCTGCATCGGGCCATGGTCACATCGCATTCGGTGGCATTGCGTGAGGTCACGGACATCTCGCCCCTGATGGGTGAACGCCGGTTCTGACCCCCGGCGGGGAAAACCGCTTGCTTCCGACCACGCTGCGACGCGAACCTTTCACGGTTTGTTGCCGCGTTCCGCTCGCGGTCCGTCGCCGCGCTCCGCGGTTCCCTCCTCCCCCTTCCCGCCTGAACAAGAGCCACTGGGACGTCATGCAGATTCAAGACCTTCCGTATCCCGACCCGGGTGTGCCGGACGCGCGCTCGGGGCCCCGATTCCTGTGGTGGCTCGGCCGGAATCAGCTCGGTGGACAGCTCAAGTCCCTGGCCTGGGGGCTGCTGCACTTCGTGTCCGTCTCCGCGCTGCCGTTCTGTGTGGGGTTCGCCGTGCAGGCCGTGGTCGACCGCTCCGGGAGCCGGCTGGCCCTGACCGGCGGGCTGATGGTGCTGTGCGGGGCGGGCATCGCCTTGGGCGACACCTTCCTGCACCGGGCCGCCGTCACCAACTGGATCACGGCCGCCGCCCGCGTCCAGCAACTCCTGGCCCGCCAGGCAGCCCACCTCGGCTCGGCGCTGACCCGGCGGGTCGCCGCCGGTGAGGTCGTGGCCGTGTCCACGGGTGACGTCGAGAAGATCGGCTGGTTCGTGGAGGCGCTGTCCCGCTTCCTGGCCGCCGCGCTGACGCTCGTCATCGCGTGCGTCGGGCTGTTCCTGTACCAGCCCGCGCTCGGTGTCGTCGTCGCCGTGGGTGTGCCCGTGCTGGCGGTCTCCGTGCTGCCCCTGCTGCCCCGCGCCACCCGGCGCGCCGACGTGCAGCGCGAGAAGGCGGGCCGCGCCACCGAACTCGCCTCCGACACCGTGGCCGGACTGCGGGTGCTGCGCGGCATCGGCGGCGAGGAACTGTTCCTCGACCGCTACCGCCGCGCCTCCCAGGAGGTCCGCCACGCGGCCGTGCGCAGTGCCCGGATGTGGGCGGTCATCTCCGCGATCCAGGTGCTGATGCCGGGGCTGCTGCTGATCGCGATCGTCTGGCACGGCGTGCGGCTGGCCCGCGAGGGACGGGTCACCGTCGGCGAACTGGTCACCGTCTACAGCGCGGTGATGATCATGTCCTATCCGCTGCGGCACTTCGAGGAGATCGCCATGGCGTACTCCTTCTCCCGGCCCTCGGCCAAACGCGCCGCACGCGTGCTGTCCCTGGAGCGCGTCACCGACACCGTGGGGACACGCGCGGCCGAGGTGCCCGCCGGGGATCTGTACGACCCGGACACCGGTCTGCTCGCTCCCTCCGGCCGGCTCACCGCCGTGGTGTGCGGCGACCCGGACGCGGCCGGGCGGCTGGCGGAACGGCTCGGCGGACACCCCGCCGAGGAGGGCGTCTCCGTGCTCCTGGACGGCGTACCGCTCGACGAACTCCCCCTCGACTCGGCGCGCACCGCCGTCCTCGTCCAGGACAAGGACCCGGTGCTGCTGTCCGGTTCGCTGCGCGAACTGCTCGACGTGCCCGCCTCGGGTGCGGTCGGCGCGGAGGAGGCCCTGGCCGCCGCGCAGTGCGGGGACGTGCTGGTGGCACTCGCGCAGGGCTCGCTCGACACCGAGGACCCGATGGACGCCCGCATCACCGAACGCGGACGCTCCCTCTCCGGCGGCCAGCGCCAACGGCTCGCCCTGGCACGGTCGTTGATCACTGACCCGGAGGTCCTCGTCCTGGACGAGCCGACCTCCGCCGTCGACTCCCACACCGAGGCCCGGATCGCCGACGGTGTACGGGAGTTGAGGACCGGCCGGACCACGGTGGTGTTCACCTCCTCGCCCCTGCTCCTGGACCACGCGGACCGGGTCGTGCTCGTGCACGAGGGCGCGGTGGTGGCGGTCGGCACCCATCGCGATCTGCTTCGGAGCGAGTCCCGGTACCGGGCCGTAGTGACGCGGGAGACCGAGGACGAGTCCGCCCTGCGGGAGGCGCTGGACGACGAACAGGCCTCCCTGCGGGGTGAGTTGGAATCCCGTGCGGCCCCGCTCCGGCGTGCCGCGGAACACGACGAGGGCGCCGCTCCGCAAGGCGCCGCGGCACACGACAAGGCCGCTGCGCGGGGCGAGTCGAACCATGACGAGGCTCCTCACCGGGGTGCCGAGGACGACGACGGGGGCTCGCTGCGGGCCGCCTTGGACGACGACGAAGCCGCTCTGCGGAGCGCACTGGAAGAAATCGAGGAGAGCGCATGATCGGCGTGGCGCCCCCGGCCTACGACCCGGCGGCCCCGACCACGGCGAACACCCTGCCGGTCGGAGCCCCCGCGACCGTACGCGCGTACGTGTCCGAACTGTTCCAGCGGCACCGCCGCGCCTTCCTCCTTCTCGTCAGCGTGAACACGGTCGCCGTGATCGCCTCGATGGTGGGCCCCTACCTGCTCGGCGATCTCGTCGAGCGGGTGTCGGACGGCGCGCGGGAACTCCATCTCGGCATGACCATCGGGGTGTTCGTGGCCGCACTCGCCGTGCAGGCCCTGTTCATCCGGCAGGTGCGGTTGCGCGGCGCGATGCTCGGCGAGCGGATGCTGGCCGACCTGCGCGAGGACTTCCTCGTCCGCTCGGTCGGGCTGCCGCCGGGCGTCCTGGAACGGGCGGGCACCGGCGACCTCCTGTCCCGCATCACCACCGACATCGACCGGCTCGCCAACGCGATGCGGGAAGCCGTGCCTCAACTGGCGATCGGTGTGGTGTGGGCGGTGCTGCTGCTCGGCGGTCTCGTCGTCACCGTGCCGCCGCTCGCGCCCGCCGTGCTGATCGCGGTGCCGGTGCTGGTGATCGGCTGCCGCTGGTACTTCAAGCGCGCACCGGCCGGCTACCGCTCCGAGGCCGCCGGGTACGCCGCCGTGGCCGCGGCCCTCGCCGAGACCGTGGACGCCGGCCGCACCGTGGAGGCCCACCGCCTCGGCGACCGGCGCATCGCCCTCTCCGAGCGCCGCGTCAAGGAGTGGACCGCCTGGGAGAACTACACGCTCTGGCTGCGGTCGGTGCTCTTCCCGGTCATCAACGTCACCCACGTCACGGTGCTCTGCTCGGTCCTGATGCTCGGCGGGGTGTTCGTCCTCCAGGGCTGGATCGGGGTGGGTGATCTGACGACGGGCGCCCTCATCGCGCAGATGCTCGTCGACCCGGTGAACCTGATCCTGCGCTGGTACGACGAGCTCCAGGTCGCCCAGGTCTCGCTGGCCCGGCTGGTCGGCGTCCGCGACATCGAGCCCGACGCCGGGGACGCCGCGCTGTCCCCCGAGGGCCGGGACGTCCACGCGGACCGGGTGCACTTCGGCTACCGCGAGGGCGTCGACGTGCTCCGCAGGGTGTCCCTTGAGGTCGCGCCCGGCACCCGGCTGGCCCTGGTCGGCCCCTCGGGCGCGGGCAAGTCCACCCTGGGCAGGCTGCTCGCCGGCATCTACGCGCCACGGGACGGCCGGATCACCCTCGGCGGCGCCGAACTCTCCCGGATGACCGCGGAACACGTCCGCTCCCATGTGGCCCTCGTCAACCAGGAGCACCACGTCTTCGTGGGCTCCCTGCGCGACAACCTCCTGCTCGCCCGGACCGACGCGGCGGACGCCGAGCTGTGGGCGGCGCTGGGCGCGGTCGACGCGGACGGGTGGGCGCGGGCGCTGGACGACGGCCTGGACACCGAGGTCGGCTCGGGCGGGCTCGCGCTCACCCCGGCCCAGGCCCAGCAGATCGCGCTGGCCCGGCTGGTGCTGGCCGACCCGCACACGCTGGTCCTGGACGAGGCGACCTCGCTCCTCGACCCGCGTGCGGCCCGCCACCTCGAACGGTCCCTGGCCCGCGTCCTCGACGGCCGCACGGTCGTCGCGATCGCCCATCGTCTGCACACTGCCCATGACGCGGACGTCATCGCCGTCGTCGAGAACGGGCGGATCAGCGAGCTGGGGAGCCATGACGAGTTGGTGGCGGCGGAGGGGGCGTACGCGGCGCTTTGGCGGTCGTGGCACGGGTAGCTCCGCTGGTCGAGCGGTGACTGGGCTGCGGGTCGGTGAGGTGCTGGTCGGTGAGGGACGTGAGTGATCTGCGGGCCGGTGGGGGCTGGTCGCGCAGTTCCTCGCGCCCCTTTCGGGGCGCTGTGCCGGGGCTGGTGAGAGGGGATGGACAGGGGGTGTGCCCTCCCCGGCCCGGGCCCGTGCCGTTGCGCGGTGGGGAAAAGGGGTGGAAGGCTGGGGAGCGGCACCGGTTCGGGGAGTGCCCGGGGACCATGTGGTTCGTGCCGGGCGCCGACTGTGCCCCGCACAGCGGCGACCCGCCGCCGACCGCGGTGAGAACGGGCCGGTCCCCACCACCTGGAGGTACCCGTGAACAGCGCCGACGGATGGGGAGACGACGTCTACCAGCCCGACGGATCCGAGGTGCAGGACGACGCGGGTCTGCTCGACGCGGAGGACACCCTGGTGGCCGACGGCGTCGAGGACCCCCTCGACCGCGGCTGGTCCCCGCCGGAACGCCCCTGGGCGGTGGAACGCGACGACGTGACGGCCGCTGGGCGCGAGCACGGCGAGACCCTCGACCAGCGCCTCGCCGAGGAGATCCCGGATCTCGCCGTGTCCGACGGTGACGGCATCGGCGACTCCGAGGACACCGACGGCGAGCTCCTGGACATCGAGGTCGGCGACATCCGCTCGGGCCGGCTCGTGGCGCCCGACGAAGGAGCACACGAGGACGAGGAGAGCGGCCTGATCGCCACGGACGTGGGCATCGACGGTGCCGCCGCCTCCGCCGAGGAGGCCGCGATGCACATCGTCGACGAGGACCAGGACTCCCTCTACGGCTGACAGTGAGGATTGCCATGGCATCGCTCGGGGGCCTGGCTCTCCGACTGACTGACGCTTCGGTTGTCCTTGTGAGGAATCGTCGGCCGGCCGGGCGGTGCCGTCTGGCGCGTGGCCGGTCGGGCTTCCGTGACTTCATAGGAGCCTGGCCAGAGGTCCCATCACTGTCTGCCCGACCGGCTCGCGCCCTCCCACCAGTGAGCGTTGGAAGGGCAGCACACAACAGCATGGCAGACGAGATATCGGTGGTCGGCGGGATCGACACCCACACCGACCTCCACCAGGCCGCCGTCATCGACAGCATCGGCCGGCATCTGGCCACCGAGCAGTTCGAGACCACGCCCGATGGCTACCGGCGGCTGCTGGACTGGCTCCGGTCCCGTGGCGAGGTCCTCGCCGTCGGGGTGGAGGGGACCGGTGCCTACGGCGCCGAGATCGCCCGCTTCCTCACTGCGAACGAGGTCACGGTGGTCGAGGTGGACCGGCCGGACCGCAAAGCGAGGCGGGACCACGGCAAGTCCGATCCCATCGACGCCTACGGGGCCGCGACCGCGGTCCTGTCCGGCCGGGCCGGAGGAACACCCAAGGCACGCAACGGGATCGTGGAGTCGATCCGGGCCCTGCGGGTCGTCCGCAAGAGCGCGGTCAAGGCCCGCACCCAGACCATCAACCAGATCCGAACCCTCATCGTCACCGCGCCGTCCGAAGTGCGGGACAAGCTACGGGGACTGTCTACGCGGGAGCTGGTCGACACCCTGGCCCGCTCGCGCCCCATCGGCGAACTCGACGACCCCGCTTACGCGGTGAAGATCGCGCTGCGGCGGCTCGCCCTCCGCTACCAGCAGCTCGACGAGGAGATCAAGGGCGCGGACAAGGAGATCGGGCCGCTGGTCAGCCAGGCCGCCCCAAGACTGATCGTCCTGCCCGGTGTCGGCCCGGAAACCGCAGGCCAGCTGCTGACGAGCGTGGGAGACAACCCCGACCGGCTCCGCTCCGAAGCCGCCTTCGCCCACCTCTGCGGAACCGCCCCGGTCCCCGCCTCCTCCGGACGCACCAACCGCCACCGCCTCAACCGCGGCGGCGACCGCCAGGCCAACAACGCCCTGCACACCATCGTGCTGGTCCGCATGAAGTACGACCAGCGCACCCAGGACTACGTCGCCCGGCGCACCGCCGCAGGCATGGTCAAGAAGGACATCGTCCGCTGCCTGAAGAGGTTCGTCGCCCGCGAGATCTACCGACACCTACCCCATATGACCCACACCACCAAACCGCTCCCACAGACCGCTTGACGATCTATAGGAGCTTCCTCGCCGGCCCTTCGCCGTCAACCGCACCACCGTCGCAGGAGGAGCAGCCATGCAGCAGGACAAGCAGCCCGACTACCACCCCGTGGTCTTCCGGGACCGCGCCGCCGGATACGCCTTCCTGACTCGGTCCACCGCGACCAGCGACCGGACCATCGAGTGGGACGACGGCGAGACCTACCCCGTCGTGGACGTGGAGATCTCCTCGGAGAGCCACCCCTTCTACACCGGCAAGGCGCGGACGGTGGACACGGAGGGCCGCATCGCCCAGTTCGAGCGGCGCTACGGCGGCGGTGAGGCGGGCCAGGGTTCCGGCGGGGCGTAGGCCACTGCCCGCGCCGAAGCCGGAACTGACGCCGGGCGTCAGATCACGTTGAGCGCCGCCGCGCAGCCCACTCCCCCGAGGAGTATGAACACCGGCATCAGCACCTTGAGCTCGACCCAGCTGCCCGCGCGGAACCGCATCACCTTCGGCGGCCCGATCGGGTACCAGCGCTTGCGGCCCAACGGGATCGGCCACAGGATCGGGCAGCCGGAGACGGTCAGCGCGTCCCCGATGTCGTGCACCAGCGCACCCAGCACGACCGGCAGCCCCAGCCACAGGTACTGGTGCTGCTCCGTGAAAAGCCAGTTCGAGCCGTTGCCCGGCTTGTCCAGCACGCCGGCGAGGATCCACGCGCTGGTCGCCGCCAGCAGCCACACCAGGATGTCGCTGCTGGAGCCGCGGGCCGCCCGCCACAGCAGACCCTCGATGGCCAGCACCATGTGCACGAAGAGGATCGCCAGCACCCCCCAGCGGCCGCCCAAGATCGCCACGGCCGAACTCCCCGCCCCGATCAGGACCGCCCACAGCCAGGTGTGGGTGAGGGTGCGGTGCCCGCCGGAGCGACGCGGGTCGCCCTGCTTCCTGGTCCCCTTGTACGCGGCGTACGAGAGCTTGTCGACGATCTCGCACAGGCCCCGGGAGACGGGTCCGAAGGCCCGGGAGATGGTCGCCGCCTTGTGGTCGAGGTCCGGGGCGAGCGCGGCACCGGCACAGATCAGGGCGCCCACGAGGATCACCGGCCAGGGCATTGAGTGTCCGGCCGCTGCGGCCGCGGCTCCGACGCCGAGCCAGGCCGCCGCTCCCGACAGTGAGTGTGCTGGTCCCATCATGGCCGTTCCCCGCCCCATTCCTCTTACGCCGCCGGTCAGTTGCTCGGGCGCCCTGACACTCCGTCGGCGACACAGCGTAGCGGTAGCGATCTTCGTCCCCGCAGCCGATTCCCCCATCGGCCACGACGCCAGGCAAGATGGGGTCGTGACCCTCATCGACCAGTTGCCGCCGACCGCAGATCCCGACGCCCTCTACGAAGCCTTCGAGTCGTGGGCCCGGGAGCGCGGTCTCACGCTCTACCCCCATCAGGAGGAGGCGCTGATCGAGGTGGTCTCCGGTGCGAACGTGATCGTGTCGACGCCCACCGGCTCCGGCAAGAGCATGATCGCCGCCGGTGCGCACTTCGCCGCGCTGGCGCGGGACGAGGTCACCTTCTACACCGCCCCGATCAAGGCACTGGTCTCGGAGAAGTTCTTCGAGCTGTGCAAGATGTTCGGCACCGAGAACGTCGGCATGCTGACCGGTGACGCGTCCGTCAACTCCGACGCCCCGATCATCTGCTGCACCGCGGAGGTCCTCGCGTCGATCGCGCTGCGGGACGGCAAGCACGCGGACGTCGGCCAGGTCGTCATGGACGAGTTCCACTTCTACGCGGAGGCGGACCGCGGCTGGGCCTGGCAGATCCCGATCCTGGAGCTGCCGCAGGCTCAGTTCATCCTGATGTCGGCCACGCTCGGCGACGTCGCGATGTTCGAGAAGGACCTCACCCGCCGCACCGGGCGCCCCACTTCGGTGGTCCGCTCGGCGACCCGGCCGGTACCGCTGTCCTACGAGTACAAGCTGACCCCGCTCACCGAGACGCTGACAGAGCTGCTGGAGACCAGGCAGGCGCCGGTCTACATCGTGCACTTCACCCAGGCGCAGGCCGTGGAGCGGGCGCAGGCGCTGATGAGCATCAACATGTGCTCGCGCGAGGAGAAGGACCAGATCGCCGAGCTGATCGGCAACTTCCGCTTCACCACCAAGTTCGGCCGCAACCTGTCCCGTTACGTACGGCACGGCATCGGTGTGCACCACGCCGGCATGCTGCCCAAGTACCGGCGCCTGGTGGAGAAGCTCGCGCAGGCGGGCCTGTTGAAGGTCATCTGCGGTACGGACACGCTCGGGGTGGGTGTCAACGTGCCCATCCGCACCGTGCTGTTCACGGCGCTGGCCAAGTACGACGGCATCCGGGTGCGCACGCTGCGCGCCCGTGAGTTCCACCAGATCGCGGGCCGCGCCGGACGCGCCGGCTTCGACACGGCGGGTCTGGTGGTCGCGCAGGCTCCCGAGCACGTGGTCGAGAACGAGAAGGCGCTCGCCAAGGCGGGCGACGACCCGAAGAAGCGCCGGAAGGTCGTCCGCAAGAAGGCGCCCGAGGGTTTCGTCGGCTGGTCGGACAGCACCTTCGAGAAGCTCATCACCTCCGAGCCGGAGCCGTTGACGTCCCGCTTCCGGGTCACGCACACGATGCTGCTGTCGGTGATCGCCCGGCCCGGCAACGCCTTCGACGCGATGCGGCATCTCCTGGAGGACAACCACGAGCCGCGCAAGCAGCAGTTGCGCCACATTCGGCGTGCGATCGCCATCTACCGCTCGCTCCTGGACGGCGGCATCGTCGAGAAGCTCGACACCCCGGACGCCGAGGGCCGCATCGTGCGCCTCACCGTGGATCTGCAGCAGGACTTCGCCCTCAACCAGCCGCTGTCGACCTTCGCGCTCGCCGCGTTCGAGCTGCTGGACCCCGAATCGCCGTCGTACGCGCTGGACATGGTGTCCGTGGTCGAGTCCACGCTGGACGACCCGCGCCAGATTCTCGCCGCCCAGCAGAACAAGGCGCGCGGCGAGGCCGTCGCGGCGATGAAGGCGGACGGCGTCGAGTACGAGGACCGCATGGAGCGCCTCCAGGACGTCAGCTACCCCAAGCCACTGGAGGAGTTGCTCTTCCACGCGTACAACACGTACCGCAAGAGCCACCCGTGGGTCGGCGACCACCCGCTGTCCCCGAAGTCCGTGATCCGTGACATGTACGAACGGGCCATGTCCTTCACGGAGTTGACCTCGTACTACGAGCTGGCCCGTACCGAGGGCATCGTGCTGCGCTACCTCGCCGGCGCCTTCAAGGCCCTCGACCACACCGTCCCGGACGACCTCAAGTCCGAGGACCTGGAGGATCTGATCGCCTGGCTCGGCGAGATGGTGCGCCAGGTCGACTCCAGTCTGCTGGACGAGTGGGAGCAGCTGGCCAACCCGGCGGAGATGACCGCCGAGGAGGCGCAGGAGAAGGCCGACCAGGTCAAGCCGGTCACCGCGAACGCGCGTGCCTTCCGTGTCCTCGTCCGCAACGCGATGTTCCGCCGCGTCGAACTCGCCGCCCTCGACCATGTCGACGAGCTGGGCGAGCTGGACGCCGAGGCGGGCTGGGACGCGGACGCCTGGGGCGAGGCCATGGACAAGTACTGGGACGAGTACGAGGACCTCGGCACCGGCCCCGACGCCCGCGGGCCCAAGCTCCTGCTCATCGAGGAGGAGCCCCAGCACAACCTGTGGCGCGTTCGGCAGATTTTCGCCGACCCGAACGGCGATCATGACTGGGGCATCAGCGCGGAGATCGATCTCGCGGCCTCCGACACGGAGGGCCGTGCGGTCGTCCGTGTCACCGACGTCGGCCAGCTGTGAGCACAGGAGAATCCCACCCATGACGAACCCGGCAGAGCGGCTCGTCGACCTGCTCGACCTGGAGCAGATCGAGGTCAACATCTTCCGTGGCCGCAGCCCGCACGAGTCCCTCCAGCGGGTCTTCGGCGGCCAGGTCGCGGGCCAGGCGCTGGTCGCCGCGGGCCGCACCACGGAGGGCGACCGGCCTGTGCACTCGCTGCACGCGTACTTCCTGCGCCCGGGCCGGCCGGGCGTGCCGATCGTGTACCAGGTCGAGCGGGTGCGGGACGGGAGGTCGTTCACCACCCGTCGGGTCACCGGCGTGCAGCAGGGCCGCACGATCTTCAATCTCACCGCCTCCTTTCACAAGCCTGAGCAAGGTCCCTTCGAGCACCAGCTGCCGGCCCGCGAGGTCCCGGACCCGGAGTCCCTGCCGACGGTGTCGGAGGAGGTCCGGGCCCATCTGGGCGTGCTGCCCGAGCAGTTGGAGCGAATGGCACGCCGTCAGCCCTTCGACATCCGGTACGCGGACGGGCTGCGCTGGAGCGCCGAGGAGATCAAGGACGCCGAGCCGCGCAGCGCGGTGTGGATGCGCGCGGTCGGGCCGCTCGGCGACGATCCGCTGGTGCATACCTGCGCACTGACGTACGCCAGCGACATGACGCTCCTGGACGCCGTCCGCATCCCCGTCGAACCTCTGTGGGGACCGCGGAACTTCGACATGGCGTCGCTGGACCACGCCATGTGGTTCCACCGGCCGTTCCGCGCGGACGAGTGGTTCCTTTACGACCAGGAGTCCCCGATCGCGACGGGCGGCCGCGGTCTGGCCCGCGGACGCATCTACGACCTTGAGGGACGCCTGCTCGTCTCGGTCGTCCAGGAAGGGCTGTTCAGAGCGCTGTAGCCGGTGGACGTGCGTGACGGCTCACGCGCTTCTGCGGCGCAGCCAGCCCAACATGCCGCGTGATCGCTGGGGTTCCGGCGCCGATTCCGGCTCCGGCGAGTGTTCGCTCAGGGACGGCGGTGGTCCGACGGGTTCGGCGGTCGGCGGCGATCCAGCCGGTTCGACGGTCGGTCGTGATGCAGTCGGTTCGACGGTCGGTCGTGGTGTGGCCCGTCCGACGGTCGACCGTGGCGCGGTCGGTTCGGCTGTCGGTCGTGGCGCGGGGCGGTGCCCGCGTGCCTCGTTCAGTACCTGGGCCAGATCCGCTCGCAGCCAGCTGATCTCGTCCGGGTCCTCCGCCGTCATGATCCGTTCGGCGAGGTGGGCGGCGGGCGAACCGGGAGCCCCGTGGGCGGGCGGGTCAGGCCGGAAGCGGTTCAAGTAGGCGCGCTCGTACGGGTCCTGGACGATCTCCGCGACCTGGAGGGGATCGAGCAGCGCGGCCAGAGCGCCGGCGCGCTCCCACGGGCCGTCGGCCTGGCGGAGCAGGAACCCGAGATGCCGTCCGCGCCAGTTGCGGGGCCGTAGGTCCAGGCCCTCTTGCAGTTGGTCCCTCATTCCCTCGGGCGTACGGCCGTTCAGCAGAGCGGTGTGGTTCTTGTCGGCCGCGAACTGCCGTAGTTCTTCGGCGAGATAGAGCCAGACGACGGCCCGATAGCGGTTCAGATAGAACGTCACCGGCACCACCAGTCCCAGCCGGGCGAGGCGGGTGAACCTGGCGGAGGTGACCTGCATGAGAGCCGCGCCGTCCGTGGTGCCCACGGTCCTGACGCTTTCCAGGAGTGTTTCGGGGAATCCGTCCGCCGAGCGCAGTCGGTCGATCTCGGCGTGGGCGACGCGTCGGCCGCCGCCTCCTTCGTCGGGCGCGGTGCGGACGCGTCCGAGATGTACGGCGAGGTCGAACTCGCCTCGTTTGAGCCCCAGTTCCCGTGCCGCGCGACTGGGCGCGCACGAGAGGTCGGACGGTTTGGTGATGGTGTTTCCTGCCATGGTCGATCTCCCCCGCGGAGTCCAATGCTCACGCTGTGTGCGCTTGCGATGAACAAACCGTAACCGGGTCGGCGGATCTCGTGGCAGGCCTGTGGATAACTCTGCGGAGGCCGGTGAAGTTGCAGGTCAGAGCTCTGCGTTGGGGGTCCGCTCGGGTTGTCGGGCGTCCACGCCGAGGTGCTCGCCGACGCGGTTGACGAGGAGGGTCATCTCGTAGGCGATCTGGCCGATGTCCGCGTCGGCGCCGCTGAGGACGCACAGACAGCTGCCGCTCCCCGCGGCGGTGACGAACAGGACGGCGTCGTCGAACTCGATCATCGTCTGGCGCACGCCGCCCGCGCCGAAGTGGCGTCCCGAGCCCTTGGCCAGGCTGTGCAGTCCGGACGAGACGGCGGCGAGGTGTTCGGCGTCCTCGCGGCGCAGTCCCGTGCTCGCGCCCGTCACCAGTCCGTCGTTGGACAGGACCAGGGCGTGGCGTACGTGCTCGACGCGCTCGGTCAGATCGTCCAGCAGCCAGCTCAGTCCCTGGTTCTGCGCCATGTTCCGGCCTCCCCGTGTCGCCTCTCCCCCTGGCCGGAGGATCTCCCGTCAGCCTTCCCCACCTCCGTCGCCCGGGCAAGGAGGATAGGGCCATGGCACAGAAGATGACCGACGAGGAATGGCGGGCGTTCGTCTCGCACGGCACGCGCACGGGCAAGCTGTCGACGGTACGCGCCGATGGGAGCCCTCATGTGGCGCCGATCTGGTTCCTGCTGGACGGCGACGATGTGGTGTTCAACACCGCGAAGGAAACGGTAAAAGGGCGCAATCTTGCCCGTGACGGGCGAGTCGCCCTGTGCGTGGACGACGATCGGCCGCCGTTCGACTTCGTGGTGCTGCAGGGGCGCGCCGAGTTGTCGGAGGAGCCGGGCGAACTCCGGCACTGGGCAGCCCGGATCGGGGCCCGCTACATGGGCGAGGAGCGCGCCGAGGAGTTCGGTGCCCGCAACGGGGTACCTGGCGAACTCCTCGTGCGCGTCACTGTCGAGAAGGTCCTGGCGCAGAAAGGCATTTCGGAGTGAGATGCCCAGGTCAGCCCACCGAGTCGAGCATCCGGGCGGTGTGCATCCGCCCGGCGTACTCGACGAGCCGGATCAGCACCTCCTTCCCCGAGTCGCGGTCACGGGCGTCGCAGAGGACCACGGGTGTCCCCTGGTCGAGGTCCAGCGCGCGGGAGACGTCGCGGGCGCCGTAACTGCGGGACCCCGTGAAGCAGTTGACGGCCACCACGAACGGGATGTGCCGGTGCTCGAAGTAGTCGACCGCGGGGAAGCAGTCCTCAAGGCGCCGGGTGTCCGCGAGGACCACAGCCCCCAGGGCGCCCTGAGACAGTTCGTCCCACAGGAACCAGAAGCGGTCCTGGCCCGGTGTTCCGAACAAGTAGAGGGAGAGGCCGGACCGGATGGTGATGCGGCCGAAGTCCATGGCGACGGTCGTCGTGACCTTCTGGTCCACGCCGTCAGTGTCGTCCACCAACTGACCGGCCTCGCTGAGGAGTTCCTCGGTGCGCAGCGGCCTGATCTCGCTGACCGCGCCCACCATGGTGGTCTTGCCCACGCCGAATCCGCCGGCGACCAGGATCTTCAACGCCAGGGCGGTCGTCTCGCCGTCCTCGGCGTCGGAGTGCTCGGAGACCATCGATCACTTCTCTCGGGAGTGCCGGAAACGCTCGACGTCCGTAGGTGTGCATCGTGGCAAGTGCGTCCTCCCCCTTGGGGGGTTGGACCGCTATTTGCCCGATGTGACCGCCTCGCACCTGTTCGGTGAGCGAAAAGGTGCACAGGTCGGCGTCGTACGCGTTCGAGTGGTTCTGAAGTTTCGTCACAGTGCCCGTAGTCCCTCGATCACCTCGCGCAGAATCCGTTCGTCAGGAAGCTGCGCGGGCGGCACCGGACGGCTGACGGTGACGCAGCCGAGCTCCAGGAGGTCGCCCAGGAGCACCCGGACGACTCCCAGCGGAAGGTCTGCTCCGGCGGCGAGTTCGGCGACGGACTGTGTTTCGGGGCGGCACAGGTCGACGAGGGCCCGGTGTTCCGGTCCGAGCCCGGTGTCGTCGTCGAAGCCGGGCGCGCCCGTGTCCAGCGTGACGAGCGCGATCAGGTCGAAACGCACCCCCGTAGGACCCGGTTTGGTACGTCCGCCCGTCATCGCGTAGGGGCGGACGAGAGGTCCGGCTTCCTGGTCGTACCACTGGCTGCCCGGCTCGCGCTGGACGCCGGTCGTGTCTTCGGTCATCGGAGTGGATCGCCTTCTCGCCTCATCCGGCTGCGGGCGGCCGCGCACCGACGCGCGGCGGCGTGTAGAGGTGCTCGCCGACGCGCTTGACCAGCCGCGCCATCTCGTACGCCACCAGGCCTATGTCGGCCGTGACGGCGGTGAGGACGGCGAGGCAGGAACCGTCCCCGGCCGCTGCCACGAACAGGAATCCGTCGTCCATCTCCACCATGGTCTGCCGTACTCCGCCGGCTCCGAAGTGCCGCCCCGCGCCCTTGGCCAGGCTGTGGAATCCGGAGGAGACCGCGGCGAGGTGTTCGGCGTCCTCGCGTTTGAGGTCGGTCGACGCGCCGACGGCGAGGCCGTCGTTGGAGAGCACCACGACATGCCGTACTTCGCTCACGCGCAGCACCAAGTCGTCCAGCAGCCAGTCGAGTTCGCCGGACCGCTGGGCGGCCCTCATGCTCGGGTCCTGGATCACGCGGGGTCTCCTTCGCTGCTGTCGCTGCCCGTTGCGGGGCCTGGGGTGGCACCGCGGCCCGGTTGTCTGCCGCCACCGCGCGTCCAGCCTTCGCGGTAGGCCGCCATCCGGTCCCGTACGACCTCCGGGGTGCGATGCTCGTCGCGCGGGGCCGCCGGCGCCTGTTCCCGTTCCGCGGTGGGCTGTTCGCGGAGCTGGGGGGCGAGGTGCGCCTGGCGTACGCGGCGTGGGAGGTCGTCGTTCTCGTCGGTCCCTTCGGTGTCCTCGGGGGGGCGGTGCAGTCGCAAGGTGGT